>DATFWA010000024.1:0-7561 GCA_035259825.1 Candidatus Methylomirabilota bacterium
TGACCGCGGATGAGGGCGTTCAGGGCGAGGGCGACCTTCTTGGCGGGCAGGAAGCAGCCGTTGAATATCATGGACCGGCTCATGTCCAGCATGAGGACGGTGGCGGCCTGGGTCTGGGTCTCGGTGCGCGCCACCTCGAAGTCGTCGGGGGCGAGCCGGACCGGCACGCCCGTGCCGTTCCGCTCCACCGCGTTCATCAGGGTCTCGCGCAATTCGAGCAGGAACGGATCACCGAACTCGTAAGGCTTGGACTGGTCGGTGCGGTCGCCCCCCGCGCCGCGCCGCTCGATGGCGTGGCCCCCGAAGCGGTCGCGCTTGAGGTGGCCGAAGATGTCGCGCAGGGCCTTGTCGCCGATCTTGCGGATGGCCCGCGCGGTCAATTCCAGGCGGTCACCCTTTCGCTCGAGATAGCCGGCCTCCTCGAGCTTCCGGGTCATCTCGCGCAGCCGCTCCAGATCGCGCTTGGCCTCCTCGCCCAGGAGCTGCTCGACCTGCTGCGGGTCGATCTTCTCGAGATCGTTGGGGTCGCGCACCTTCTGCATCTGGCGCTCGAGGTCGTCCAGCTGGCGGAGCTCATCCATCAGATCCATGGCCTGCTTCATGGTGAGGTCGTCGTCGCCGCGGAAGTTGTAGCGGCGGCCGTCGGGCGGCGGCATGAGCTGGGAGAGGTTCATGCCGAGCTGCCGCAGCTCCGCCTCCAGCCGCTCGTCCTGCATGAACAGCGACTGCATCATCTCCTGGAGCTGACGGCGCTGCCCGGCCGACATGCTGGACAGCAGCGACTGCATCTGCCCGGCCTGCCGGGCGATCTGCTCCATGAGATCGTCCAGGTTCTCGGCGCCCGGGAAGTGGTCGCCCCACTTCTGCTTGAAGGCCTCGAAGTCCGGCTCGCGCCCTTCCGCGCGATCCTGCAACATGCGGTTGAGATCGCGCAGCATCTCGCGCATGCGCTCGAAGTCCTGGGGCGTCATGTTGCCGAGCGCCTTCTGCATGTTGGAGAGGAACGGCTGCAGCATCTGCTGCTGCAGGCCCTTCATCAGCTCCCAGAACAGCCGATGCGCGTCCGGGTCCATGAACTCGTAGTTCTGCAGCTGCTGGATGCGGCCGGCCGGCGACTCCGGCATCTCGTCGAGGGTCTTGCGATGCTCGGCGGCGGCCCGTTCCATCGCCTCGCGGAACGAGTCGGGCGCCTCGCGCTTCTGGGCCCGCTCGCGGGCGTCGGCGACGCGCCGATCGATGCCTTCCCGCTCGGTCTTCATGATGGTGTCGAGCTTCTGCTTGATGTCGTCGAGCACCGACGAGAGATCGTAGCGGTCGAGCTGCTGCTGGCGCTGCCGCCGCAGCCGGTTGAGCAGATCCTGGAGCCCCGGCAGGTTCGCGCCGTCGGGGTTGCGGGCCCCGCGTTGGAAGAGCCGCCGCAGCGCGCTCCACGGATCCCCGTCCGACAGGAGATCGTCCGACATCGCGTCGAGCAGCTCATCGGCGTCGAGGTCGTCGATGTGCTGGGAGCCGTCCCAGCGTGAGTACCAGGTCGGGGACACTAGCGCCTCACGCCACCCGGTAGCGCGCCTGGCCGGCCTGTACGTCCTTGTTCAGCTTCTTGCTGAGGTGCAGGCCCTCGAGCACGAACTCGACCGCGGCGGCCACGGTGGCGGGGTCCTGCGCACCGAGCTTGCGCACCGCGGCCTGCAGCGGACGCACCTGGCCGAGGTGACGGAGGTACGCCTCGGAGGCCATGGTGTCCGACACCTCGATCTTGAGCCCGTCATGGAATGCGCCCACCACCTCGTCCAGCTCACCGGAGGCGAAGTTGCGGTTGAACACGTTCAGCAGCGCGCGCTGCATGATCTTGGCGAGCACCTTGTCCTCGGTCGACTCGCCCAGGCTCTCCAGCTCGATCTTGCCCCCGGTAGAGGCGCTGATGGCGGCGAGATCGCTGACCCGCGGCACCGCCACCGCTTCCCCGAGTCGGAGTGCGCGCTTGAGCGCGCTAGACAGGAGGTTCTCGTAGTTGCAGATGGTCACGCGCACCGAGACCCCGGATCGCTGGCTGATCTCGGGTGAGCGACGGGCCAGGTGGGTGACCTCGGCCACGAGCTGCTTCATGAAATCCGGGCTCTTCGTCTCGAGCCCCGCGTCGGTGTAGGCGGTGCGCTCCGCTTCCATGATCGTGATCTCGTCGTCGACCCGACGCGGATAGTGGGTGCGGATCTGGGAGCCGAAGCGGTCCTTGAGCGGGGTGATGATCCGCCCGCGGTTGGTGTAGTCCTCCGGGTTCGCGCTGGCCACCACGTAGAGGTCGATGGGCAGCCGCACCTTGTAGCCGCGGATCTGCACGTCGCGCTCCTCCATGATGTTGAGCAGGCCCACCTGGATGCGCTCGGCCAGGTCGGGCAGCTCGTTGAGCGCGAAGATGCCGCGGTTGGTGCGGGGCAGCAGCCCGTAGTGGATGGTCAGCTCGTCGGAGAGGTAGCGACCCTCTGCGACCTTGATCGGATCCACCTCGCCGATCAGGTCGGCGATCGTGATGTCGGGGGTGGCGAGCTTCTCCCCGTAGCGCCGGTCGCGCGGGATCCACGCGATGGGCGCCCTCTCGCCCTGCTCGGCCACCCGCTGGCGGCACGCCGAGCAGATCGGCGCGAACGGCTCGTCGCTGATCTCGCAGCCGGCCAGCGCGGGCATCTCCGCGTCGAGGAGACCGACGAGCAGCCGCGCCATGCGGGTCTTGGCCTGACCGCGCTCGCCCAGGAACACGATGTCCTGGCCGCTCAGCACCGCGTTCTCGATCTGGGGCACGACGGTCTGCTCGTAGCCCACGATGCCGGTGAAGAGACCCTCCCCGCGGCGGATCCGGGCGATCAGGTTGTCACGCAGCTCCTGCTTGACCGTCCGCGGCGCGTATCCGCTATCGCGCAGCTCCCGTATCGTGCTCGGCTTCGGCATGAAGGCTCCCTTGGCTATCGTGGGCTCACTATGCGGCGGCACCCGCCCGCTGTCAATGTAACCTCACGCGGCCGCGAGACGGCTTGACTTGTGCCGTGGCCGCGCCCACGATGCGGTCATGCGAAGCTCGGCCGGTGCGGCGCGGTGGAGCCGGCTCGCGTTGGTCACGCTGCTCGGGCTGCTCGTTCCGCTGGCCGTGGGCGTGGTGTCCGATGACGTCTGGATCGCCGCGCTCGAGCTGGAAGCCGACGCCGGGCTCGGCCATCCGGGAGACGAGGCGATCGGAGCCCGCACCGATCTCATCGCCCCGCGCCCGTCTCAGCGACTGCGGCTGCCCGTCACGGACGATCCGGCCCTCGTCGGCTGGATCGTCGTCACGCCCACCGATCGGGCTCCTCCTCGCGTCTGACCGTCAGGCGCTCCGTTCCCATCGCTCGCAACGCACCATTCATCGCGAGGAGAATCCGACTCATGAAAACCGTGCTGATGTCGATCGCCGTCCTGCTATTCGCCGTGACTCCCGCACTCGCCCACGAGTGCCCGCTCCTGCACCGGCAGGTGATGGCCGAGGCCAACGATCGTCTGGACGACGCGGCCTACAAGGCCAAGGTGCTCGCCGCCGAGGGCGACGCACTACACAAGGCCGGCCAGCACGACGCCTCGGTGGCCAAGTACGAGGAGGCCGCCAAGGCGATGACCATCACGCTGACCCACAAGGCGAAGTAGACCTCTCCGTTCAGGACGCGCTCCGGGGGCCGGCAGGCTCCCGGGGCGGCGTCCGTGGGGGAAGCAGGTAGCCGACCAGCAGCGCATTCAGATTGAGCAGCAGCAGCTTGTTCCACGCCATCGACGCCGCCAGCGCCCGTGCCGGATCGCCCATCTCGTCCCGGAAGATCGCCGCGAGCGCGGTCTGGGTCAGACTCATGGCGGCCACCATGAACTGCGGCGGGATCCGGCCGCCCGGGCCATAGTCCCGGTGGCTGTGGGCGATCCCCATCGAGAGCAGGTAGTAAGCGTACTCGTGGCTCAGGGCGGCCTGGGCCGTCTCCCCGAGCCATCGCGCGAGGCTGTGCTTGCGCCGCTCGATGCGGGCGCGATCGGGTGCGCCGTCGGGCCCGAGGAAGAAGCGCGCGGTGGCCGGGAAGCGCAGGAAGTGATCGTAGAGCGCGGTCGTGAGCGCCTCTTCGTGCTGCAGAACGGCGGGCGCGCTGGCGCGGATCGCCGCCGCGTCGGCGTCGTCGAAGCCGACGAACTCGGCCAGCTCCCGCAGGTATCCCTGCATATCTGCTCCCGGGGGAACGCGCTGCTCGTCGTCTCCGCTCATGGGCACCCTCCTGTCCGCGTGCGATAATACCGCCCATGCGAGCCAACATCGCGTCCCTGATGCTGGCGGCGAGCATGGCATTCGGAGCCGCCGCCTGCTCGCCGGCGTCGTCGGGCCTGCCGTACAAGCCGGAAGTGCAGCCGGCCGGCGCGACCATCTCGGCGGCGTTCACCGTCGTGGCCGATCGGCTGCGCGTGGAGATCGACAGCGGCGGTCGCCGGCTCGAGCGGGCCCAGATCGTCATGTCGGACGGCAGCGTGCTGGAGGCGCAGACCATCGAGTACACGGTGGCCCCCTACAGCGGCGGCAGCCCCGTCGGGCTCAGCTTCGGCATCGGGGGGTTCAGCGGCGGCGGCGGCAGCGCGGTGGGCACCGGCGTCGGCGTCTCGACCGGCGGCGTCGTGGGCGGCGGCGGCTACAGCGAGATCGGATCGACCATCGCCTCGTTCCCGCTCGCCCAGGCCGGGCCGGCCCCGTGGCGGGTGCGGGTCACGCTGCAGGGCATCGAGCCAGCCGATATCGTGGTCGGCGGGCCCGTGCCCGCCCCTCGCTGAGCCCCGACTCCCGCGACGTCAGCGGCGCCGTCGCTCCTCCATCTCCTCCAGCGTGCGCGGCCAGTCCTGACGCAGGAGCCGGGACAGGGCACGGTCGGCCAGGAGCCGACCGTCGGTCTGACAGCGCGCGCAGTAGTTGGTCTCGTTCTCCGCGTGCACGATGCGCTGCACCGGCGCGCCGCAGTCCGGACAGGGCTTGCCGTAGCGGCCGTGCACCGCCATGTCCGGACGGAAGGCGGTCACGCCCTCCGGGAACTCGTCGCCCGCGTCGCGCCGCAGCCGCTCGATCCAGTCCCGGAGCGTGGTCTTCGTCGCGTCCAGGAGCCGGGCGATCTCCTGCTCCGTCAACGCGCGCGTCATCCGCACCGGCGACAGCCTTGCCCGGTGCAGGATCTCGTCGGAGTAGGCATTGCCCACGCCGCTCAGGATGCGCGGATCGGTCAACGCACGCTTGAGCGTGTGAGACTCGCTGGTCAGCGCCGCGCGGAACGCATCGAGGCCAGCGTCGAGCGGCTCGATCCCGCCCGGGTCGTGCTCGGCCAGCGCCGCCTCGCCGCGCACCAGATGGATGGCGGCGCGCCGCTTCGATCCCGCCTCGGTGAGGGTCAGCGTCCCCGTCGAGAAATCGAGGGCGGCGAGCCCGATCTTGCCCGGCAATCGCGCGCCCGCTTCCTTCCAGTGGAGCCGGCCAGCGATCATCAGGTGGATCACCACGAAGCAGTCGCCTTCGAGCGCGATCACGATGCGCTTGCCGACCCGGCGCAAGCCGGTCACGGCGCGGCCGGCGACCTCGGCGGGCGACGGGTCCACCGAGCGCAGCACGAATGGATTCGCCAGCCGCAGGCCGATGAGCCGCGCGCCGAGGATGCGCGCGCGGAGGGCCTCGAGATAGACGGTGACGTCGGGAAGCTCGGGCATGGGCGCTGAGCCGTCAGTGTACCCGGGCCTCCCGAGGCACGACCAGCGCCCCGGCCCGCTGGACGAGCCGCTGTGGTACGGTGCGGGGCATGTGGCTCAGCCCCCCGGTCGCCAAGCGGGTGCCGAAGACCGACATCCTCCACGGCGACGTGCGGGAGGACGACTACTTCTGGATGCGGCAGAAGGACGATCCCGAGGTGACCGCCTACCTCACCGCGGAAAACGCCTACACCGACGCGGTGATGAAGCCTACCGAGGCGTTCCAGGAGTCCCTCTACGCGGAGATGCTGGCGCGCATCAAGGAAGACGACCAGACCGTGCCCTACCGGCGCGGCGGCTTCTTCTACTATTCGCGCACCGAGAAGGGCAAGCAGTATCCGATCCTGTGCCGTAAGGCGGGAAGCCTGGAGGCGCCGGAGCAGGTGATGCTCGACCTCAACGCGCTCGCCGAGGGCCACCCCTTCCTGTCGCTGGGCGCGGCGAGCGTGAGCGACGACGGCCGCCGGCTCGCCTACACCACGGACGTGACCGGCTTCCGCGAGTACACGCTCCACGTGAAGGACCTCGAAACCGGCGCGCTGCTGCCCGACCAGGTCGACAAGGTGGGCGCGGTGACGTGGGCGGCGGACAACGAGACGCTGTTCTACGTCACCGAGGACGAGGCCAAGCGGCCGTACCGGCTGCATCGTCACCGCCTCGGGGTGGCGGTGGCCGATCTCCTCCAGGAAGAGACGGATGCGCTCTTCCGGCTGCACGTCGGCCGCTCGCGAAGCCTCGCGTACCTGTTCCTGGTCTCCGGCAGCTTCACCAGCACCGAGGTGCGTTTCTGCCCTGCCACCGATCCCGCCGCGGCGTGGCGCACGATCCTGCCGCGCGAGAAGGACCACGAGTACCAGGTGGATCACGGCCGTGGACCCGAGGGCGATGTCTTTTACATCCGCACCAACGGCGGCGGCCGCCGGAACTTCCGTCTGGTGGTCACCCCGGTGACCGACCTGCACCCCGGGAGCTGGCGCGAGCTGATCCCGCACCGCGACGACGTGATGCTGGAGGACGTGGAGGTCTTCGCCCAGCACTACGTCGTGCAGGAACGCGAGGATGGGCTCATCCGCCTGCGCATCACCGACGCGCGCACGGGCGGCTATCACCACGTGGAATTCCCCGAGCCCACCTACGATCTCGACGCCGACGCCAATGCGGAGTTCGAGACCAGCGCCTATCGCCTGCGCTACCAGTCGCTGATCACGCCGGCCTCGGTGTTCGACTACGAGATCGCGGGGCGGCGGCTCTTGCTGCTCAAGCAGGCCCCGGTGCTGGGCGGCTACGACCCCGCGCAGTACCGCTCCGAGCGGATCCACGCGGTCGCCTCCGACGGCACGCGTGTCCCGATCTCGCTGGTGCGCCGCGCCGAGACCTCCACCGACGGATCGAGCCCGATGCTGCTGGCCGGCTACGGTGCGTACGGCTTCCCGTACCCCGCCAGCTTCTCCTCGAACCGGCTGAGCCTGCTCGACCGTGGGGTGACGGTGGCGATCGCGCACATCCGCGGCGGCGGCGAGATGGGCAAGCGGTGGCACGACGACGGCCGCATGATGAACAAGCGCAACACGTTCACCGATTTCGTGGCCGCGGCCGACTTCCTCGTCCGCAGCCGGTACACGGCGGCCGACCGGCTGATCATCGAGGGCGGCAGCGCCGGCGGTCTCCTGATCGGCGCGGTGCTCAACCTGCGCCCCGACTGCGCGAGCGCGGCGATCCTCCGGGTCCCGTTCGTGGACGTGATCAACACCATGCTGGACGAGTCGCTGCCCCTGACGGTGGG
>DATFWA010000025.1:0-14678 GCA_035259825.1 Candidatus Methylomirabilota bacterium
TCGCCGCGCTCCCGCCGCTTCCGCGGCGTCCGCGGAGTGCATCAGCTCGGCGAACGACGCCTTCAGGCATTCGACGTAGAGCCACACATCGGGGACCAGATGCGGGTCCACCGTCACCCCGATGGTCAGCCGCTGGTCGTAGGTCATGATCGCGTTCACCAGCCCCACCTCGTTGGCGAGCGGGATCAGCGGGCACCAGCCGATGAGCCGATGGCCCGCCAGGTAGAGCGGGATCTGCGGCCCCGGCACATTGGTGGAAACCGTGTTGAGCAGCGTGTTCGGCACGGTGAGCTGGCCAACCACCGCCTGCACCGCGGGCGGAACTCGATCCATCAGGTGCGTCATCTCGTAGAGGCCGCCTGCCTGATCCTGATCCTTCAGCCGACCCATCGCCTCACGCTCGGCCACCAGCCGCTCGACCGGGTCCAGGATGCCGACATAGAGGGGCGCGAAGATCATGGACACCAGGTTGCCCAGGGCGCCGCGCTCGTCTGGCCGGCGCATGCTGACCGGGCACATGGCGCGGATCTCGAGGCCGTCCGTGGCCAGACCCAGCGCGCGCAGGTAGCGTCCCATCCCGCCCGCGATGACGGTCAGGACCGCGTCGTTCACGGTGCCCCCGAGCGCCGACTTGGCCCGACGGAACTCCCCGAACGGCAGCTCCGCCCAGCCGAACCGGCGCTCCGTCGAGATCGGTCCGTTGAACGGCGCTCGCGGCGCCGGACGGAGCAGATTGGGCGCCGAGCTGTCCACCGCGCTCACCAGCTGACGCAGGCGCGCTTCCAGCTCGGCAGGCCGCAGCAGACGGAACGTGTCGTCGGTGACCGCGTGGGCGACCTCGGTGAGCCGGTCCCTCACCGCCTCGTGTAGCTGGGTGAGCGGGTCAGGTAGGGGGCGGGGCTGCCATGGCGTCGCCGGCGGCGGGGGCGGGGGCGCGTCGGCCTTGAGGTCGTGGAGCACCATGGTCAGGTCCACGCCCGAGACACCATCGATCATCGCGTGGTGCACCTTCCAGACCACCACGGTGTTGCCGTCGGCGCGTCCGTTGATGACGATCAGCTTCCACAGTGGATGATCGCGGTCGAGCATGCCGGAGAACGCGCGGCCGCCGACCTCGGACAGCGCGCGGTCGTCGCCCGGCGACGGCAGCGTGACCTCCGCGACGTGATTGGAGATGTCGAAGGTCGGATCGTCCTCCCACGTCGGATGCGCCATCGCGAAGGGAGGGAACACCACCTTCTGCCGGTAGCGGGGCAGCAGATGGAGCCGGCTCTCGAGCGCCTGGACCAGGACCGCGACCGGTACGTGTCCCTCGTACACCATCGAGCCGCCCACGTGCATCGGCTGGGTCGGCTTCTCCGTGTAGAGAAACGTGGCGTCGAGGGTCGTGAGCCGACGATTCAGAGACCTGGCCGACATCCTGGCGTGACTCCGCGGGATCGCGCTAGGAGGCGCGGCCGCCCGCAGGGCGACCCGCGGCGGCGAGATGCGAGGCGATGGTCCGGTAGACGGCTGGGTTCGCCACCAGCGCGACGTGCGTGCCGGCAACCTCGACGTTGGTCGAGGGATCGTCGTTGACACACACCCGCCAGTCGACGATGCCATCGGTCTTGGTGTAGACCGCGACCTGCGGCACCGACGCCGGGAAGGCGGACTCGAGTCCGGTCACCGCCGGGCAGCCGCAATAGCCGGTGAAGCAATCCGGTCGATCGTCGCGCTGCAGGTGCTCGCGCACGCGATCGGAGACACGCAGCACGAGCGGATGCGAGCGGATGCCCCGGAACGGCGAGCCGAGCGTCACGACCGACGCCACCAGGTCCGGGCGGCGCACCGCGATCGAGCGCGCGAGAAGGCCGCCCAGGCTGTGGCCGACGAGATGGACGGGGCGAGCGGTCGCGCCGCGCGCGGTCTCTACGGTCTCGAGCAGCCGCCGCGAGAGCGTCTCCAGGCACTCCGCGTTGCGGCCGATGCGCGAGAGGCAGGGCCGGTAGCCGAGGCGGCCGAGCCAGCCGTAGAGCTCCAGCAGATACCAGTCGGTCCCGAGGAAGCCGGGCACGAGCACTACCGCCGAGCCGTCACCGCGCGGCACGCCGAGCCCGTAGAAGACGGGTGACGCGCGCAGCGCCAACCAGTCGAGCCCGAACAAGGTCTCGCGCCAGATGGGCAACTGGGCCGGCTGCTGGTCCCGGGCGAACGATGGGGACTCGGCCATCGCCATGGAGCGATGCTATCACGAAGGACGCGGGTGCCTTGCCTCGGTCCGGGCCGGTCCGCTACGATACCGGCAATGCTCGCTGCGGTCCTGCGCGGTCCCCGCTCGCTCGATCTGGCCTCGGTTCCTGCGCCGACTCCGGGCCCGACCGACGTGGTGATCCGGGTCAAGGCGGCCGGCCTCTGCGGCACGGACTATCGCATCTGGACGGGCGAGCGTCCGGTCCAGTATCCCCGGGTGATGGGCCACGAGTTCGTAGGCACGGTGGGTGCGGTGGGACGCGAGGTCACCAATCTCACGGTGGGCCAGACGGTCGCGGTGGAGCCGAACTACTCCTGCGCCGTGTGCCCGCTCTGCCGCGAGGGCAATCGGAACCTTTGCCTCTCGCGCGTGGCCGTCGGTATCGACGTGGACGGCGGCTTCGCGGAGCAGGCGACGGTGCCGGCGCGCTGCTGCTGGCCGGCTCCCGACGGGCTCGCGGACGAGCGGCTGCTCCTGGCCGAGCCTCTGGCGGTCGTGGTGCGCGCCGTCAGTCGCGCCGAGCCGGCCAAGGGCGAGACGGCGGCGGTGCTCGGCCTGGGCTCGCTTGGACTGCTCGCGGTGCAGGCGCTGAAGGCGCGCGGCGTGCGCGTGCTCGCGGTGGCGCGCTCCACTCGACGGCTGGGCCTGGCCCGCGAGCTCGGCGCCGACGCGGTCGCGCTTTCCGGCGCCGACGACGACACCGCGGCCGCGCGCGCGTTCTCGGGGCGGGAAGGGGTCGACGCCGTGATCGAGACCGCCGGAACCGCTCCCGCGGTGGAGCAGGCGGTCAACCTGTGCCGGCCGGGGGGCCGAGTGGTGCTGACCGGCCTGCCTCACGAGGCGACGTCGCTCAACTTCTTCTGGGTCGTGCGACGTGAGCTCCGGATCATCGGCTCGATGATCTACCAGGACGAGTTCCCCGAGGCGATCCGGCTCCTCGCCACCGGGGCGGTGCGGGTGGAGCGGCTCCTCTCCCAGACGTTTCCGCTGGACCGCATCGACGACGCTTTCCAGGCGCACCGCTCTCCTGACTCGATCAAGGTCGCGGTGATCCCGTAGCCCGGTAGCCTGTCCGGGGTCGTCCCTGTAAACGTCTAGACACGGGGCGACGTCTGTACTGGAACGGGAGGAAACCGATGAGTCGAGCGGTTGCTGTCACCGGGTTGACGCTGGTATTGCTCGCCGGGGTTTCTTGTTCGTCGGCTCTCCCTCCGCGCCGGACCGTGGAGCCTCCGGCGTCGGCTCCGCGTTCCGCCGCGTCACTGACCCTGCCGGCCTCGCCGCTGTCCGAAGAGCAGCGGGTGCTCCACGCGCTCAACCGCCTGGGCTACGGACCCCGCCCGGGCGACGTCGATCGAGTGCGACAACTGGGGCTGGCGATCTACATCGAGCGGCAGCTCAGTCCGAGCCGCATCGCCGATCCGGCCGTCGACCAGTCTCTCATCGGCTACCCGGTGCTCGGGCAGAGCGCCGCGCAGCTCGTGCGTGACTACCCGCAGGTCAGCCCACAGATACGGCAGCGCCTGGCACAGGGAGAGATGAGTCGGCAGGACGTGATGGAGATGTACCCGCCCGAGCGCCGACCCGCGGTCATCATCAGCCAGATGCAGGCGGCGCGGATCACTCGCGCGGTGCTGAGCGAACGTCAGCTCGAAGAAGTGATGGTCGATTTCTGGTTCAATCACTTCAACGTCTACGCGCAGAAGGGGGCGGTGCGCTGGATGGTGCCGGCCTACGAGCGCGAGGCCATTCGTCCAAATGCGCTGAGCCGCTTCCGCGATCTGGTCCTGGCCACCGCGCGGCATCCCGCCATGCTCTTCTACCTCGACAACTGGCTCAGCACGCGAGCCGACCTGGTCGTCATGCAGGGGCCCAATGCGGGCCGGCGCATGGGCCTCAACGAGAACTACGCGCGCGAGCTGATGGAGCTGCACACGCTCGGAGTGGACGGCGGCTACACTCAGCAAGACGTCGTCGAGGTGGCGCGCTGCTTCACCGGCTGGACGATCGACCGACCACAGCAGGGCGGCGGCTTCCTCTTCCGCTCGCAGGCACACGACCGCGGCGCCAAGCGCGTGCTCGGGCAGACGATTCCTGCGGGCGGCGGCCTGCAGGACGGCGAGCGCGTCATCGACATCCTGGTCCGTCATCCGTCGACCGCTCGCTTCATCGCGACCAAGCTCACCCGCCGGCTGGTGAGCGACGATCCGCCCGCCGCGCTGGTCGAGCGGGCGGCCGTCACCTTCCAGCGGACCGACGGTGACATCCGCGCGGTGCTCACCACCATCGTGAGCGCGCCCGAGTTCTGGTCCGCCGAGGCCTACCGCGCGAAGATCAAGACGCCGCTCGAGGTGGTCGCCAGCGCGATGCGAGCCCTCGACGGCCGCATCGCGCCCGCCGGCGAGCCAGAGACGCCGGACGGCGGCGTCGCGCTGGCGCGCGAGGTGGGCAAGCTGGGCGAGCCGCTCTACGAGGCGCAGCCGCCGACCGGCTACCCGGACCGCGCCGAGTCGTGGGTCAACACCGGCGCGCTGCTCGGCCGCATGAACTTTGCCCTCGGCCTCGCCCACAATCGATTGGGGGGAGCCCGCGTTGATCTCGGCGCTTTCCTCGGCTCGGTCGATCGTAGCCGGCCCGAGCAGGTGCTGGACCGCCTCCTGGCGGTGATCCTCAACGGTGAGACCACGCCTCACACCCGCGCGGTGCTGGCCGCTCAGCTCGAGAGCCCGGAGATCACCCGCACGACCGCCTATGACCGGGTGTCGAAGGACACCGACGTGGAGAAGCTGACCGCGCTGGTCCTGGGCTCGCCCGAGTTCCAGAGGAAGTAGTCATGCGCCCATGCACGCGACGGTCGTTCATGAAGGGTGGAGCCCTGGCCCTCTTCGCGCTCGGGAGCGCGCCCCGGTTCCTGCTCCGCTCCGCGCTCGCGCAGGAGCGCGCGGGCAAGCCGAAGATCCTGATCGCGATCTTCCAGCGCGGGGCGGTGGACGGCCTCAGCATGATCGTCCCGCACGGCGACCCGGACTACTATGCGGCCCGCGGCGGCATCGCGATCGCGCGCCCGGCCGGCGAACGGGCCGACACCACGATCGACCTCGACGGCTTCTTCGGGCTGCATCCGGCGCTGGGTCCCCTCAAGCCGCTCTGGGACGGTCGCCGGCTGGCGGTCGTGCACGCGTGCGGATCGCCCGACGTCACGCGCTCCCACTTCGACGCGCAGGACTACATGGAATCGGGCACGCCTGGGGTGAAGAGCACGGCGGACGGCTGGCTCGCGCGCGGCCTCGCCGCGATGCCCCCTCGCGAGCCCGCGTCGCCGTTCCGGGCCGTCTCGCTCGGGGCCGCGCTGCCGCGGGCGCTGCGCGGCGACGTGGGCGCGGTGGCGATGAACAGCGTGGCCGACTTCGACGTCAAGGAGGCCCCGATCATGATGGGCGGCTCCGGGGCCCAGCAGGGGTTCGAGTCGCTCTACGAGCGGAGCGTACGGGACCTGCTCTACGGCACCGGCCGGGAGACCTTCGACGCGGTGAAGATGCTCAAGGCGGCGGCGCCCCAGCGTCTCACACCGGCCAACGGCGCGGTGTACCCGCGCAGCCGCTTCGGCGAGAGCCTGCGCCAGATCGCGCAGCTCATCCGCGCCGACGTGGGCCTCGAGGTCGCGTTCGCGGACGTTGGCGGGTGGGACACCCATGCCGGACAGGGCAACGAGCGTGGCCAGCTCGCCTTCCGCCTCAAGGACTTCGCGGACGGCCTCGCTGCGCTCGACCGCGACCTGGGCCCGCGCATGAGCGACGTCGTCGTGCTCACCATGTCGGAGTTCGGCCGCACCGTCCATGAGAACGGCAACCGCGGCACCGATCACGGCCACGCCACCGCGATGCTGGCGCTGGGCGGCCCGGTGAAGGGCGGGCGCGTCTACGGCCGCTGGCCGGGACTCCGCCGCGAGCAGCTCTTCGAGGGCCGTGACCTGGCCGTGACGACCGACTTCCGCAACCTGTTCACCGAGGTGGCTGTGAAGCACCTGCGCGCGCCCGCGGCGCCGTTGTTTCCCGGCTTCACCCCGAAGCCCTCCGCGTACCCCGGCGTGCTCGCGTAGCCGGGCCGGCGGCCGCCGCCGGCGCCGCGCGCGCCAGCCGCTCGCCGATGCGGCGTCCCTCGACGACGAGACGGGTCGCGAAGCGATCGGCGGCCGCCCCGCGGCGGAAACCGGCCCGGTAGAGCAAGGCCACCGAGAGCGCCGGCACGTCGGCCCGCTCCCAGCGCACTCGCTCCCGATCGATTTCGGCAACCGCCAGGGCCGGCGCCAGCCCGATGCCCAGCCCGCCCGACACGTAGGCCAGCAGCAGCGACACGCTCGGTACGTCGATGGTCGACACCGGCTGGACGTGCTCGCGCGCGAGATAGTCCTCGAGCAGCTTACGGCCCTGGCTGCCCGCGCTCAGCCGGAGCAGCGGCTCGCGGGAGAGGAGATCCGTCAGTGACGGGTGGGCGCGGCCGCGCCGCGGGCCGATCCACACGAACGCCTGCTCGAAGAGGCGCTCGGCTTCGATCCCGCGCGGCGCCTCCTGGCCGGTCACCACCGCGCAGTCCACCTCTCCCAGGCCCACCAGGCGCGCGCCCTCGCGGGAGTGCGTGGTGGCGATCTCGAAGCGCAGGCGCGGCTGCTGCTCGATCAGCTCGCGGAGCACCGGGACGAGCAGCGCGCGGCCGAGGTAGTCGCTCACCGCCACGCGCAGCGTCGCGGGCGGCCTTCCGGAGAGATCCGCGAGCTGGGCGAAGAGGGCCTCGGTCTCGGTGCTGAGCTGGAGGATGCCGGGCAGGGCGGCCTCGCCCGCCGCGGTCAGGCGGACGCCGCGGCCGGCCCGCTCCAGGAGCCGAACTCCGAGATGGCGCTCGAGCTTGCGCACCTGCTGGCTGATCGCGGACGAGGTGCGATGGTGCAGGCGCGCCGCCGCCCCCACCGAGCCGGTGCGGGCGACCGTCAGCAGGCTGAGCAGGGCGGGGAGAAGGGCGGCGTCTATCATTAGCGGATCTTACGTGACCTGGAAGAAGATTTCACTATACTTAACGGTCTCGTGGCGGCACACTCGGGCAACCGCTTCGATCCACGGAGGCTGCCATGGCGTCATCGCTGCTCGACAAGGTCTGGGACGCGCACACGGTGCGGACGCTGCCCTCGGGGCAGACCCAGCTGCTGATCGGTCTTCACCTGATCCACGAGGTCACCTCGCCGCAGGCGTTCCAGGCGATGCGAGAGCTGAAGCTGCCGGTTCGCATGCCCGGGCGCACCTTCGCGACGCTCGACCACATCATCCCCACCACCGCCCAGCAGCGGCCGTTCAAGGACGAGGTGGCGGAGGAGATGACGGTCCACCTCGTGCGCAACTCGGAGCAGAGCGGCGTGTCGCTGTTCGGCCTCGACAGCGGTAAGCAGGGCATCGTCCACGTGATCGGCCCCGAGCTGGGTCTGACCCAGCCCGGCATGACCATCGCGTGCGGGGACAGCCACACCGCCACCCACGGCGCGGTCGGGGCCATCGCCTTCGGCATCGGCACGAGCCAGGTACGCGACGTGCTGGCCACCCAGTGCCTCGCCATGGCCAAGCCGAAGCTGCGTCAGGTGCGGGTGGACGGCGCGCTGAGCCGAGGCGTCTATGCCAAGGACGTGATCCTGGCCATCATCCGCGCGCTCGGGGTGAACGGCGGCGTCGGGTACGCGTACGAGTACGCGGGCGCGGTCGTGGATCGCATGACCATGGAGGAGCGCCTCACCATCTGCAACATGTCGATTGAGGGCGGAGCGCGGTTCGGCTACGTCAATCCCGATCGGATCACGTTCGACTATCTCCGCGGGCGCCAGTACGCGCCGCAGGGCGCCGCGTTCGACCGCGCGACCACGTGGTGGAAGGGGATGGCGTCGGACCAGGACACGCGCTACGACGACGTCAAGCGCCTGGACGGCTCCGCGATCCCGCCGATGGTGACCTGGGGCATCAATCCCGGCCAGTCCGTCGGGGTGGGCGAGCGCATCCCGAGCCCGGAGTCGGCCCCCGAGCAGGAGCGCGCGACGTATCGCGAGGGCCTGGCCCACATGGGCTTCGAGGCCGGCCAGCCCATCGCGGGCGCCAAGATCGATGTGGTCTTCATCGGCTCGTGCACCAATTCGCGGCTCTCCGACCTGCGGGTCGCCGCGGCGGTGGCCAAGGGCAACCGGGTGGCGAAGAGCGTGCGGGCGATCGTCGTACCGGGCTCGCAGCAGGTGGCCAAGGCCGCCGAGGCCGAGGGCCTGCACGAGATCTTCCGCGAGGCCGGCTTCGAGTGGCGGAACGCGGGCTGCTCGATGTGCCTCGGCATGAACGACGACAAGCTGCGGGGCCGCGAGATGAGCGCCTCCACGAGCAACCGGAACTTCATCGGGCGCCAGGGCAGCCCGACCGGGCGGACCTTGCTGATGAGTCCGGCGATGGCGGCGGCGGCCGCCCTCAACGGCGCGGTCACCGATGTAAGGGAGATGATTCAACCGGCGGGCTCGGAGGTGAAGTCATGAGCGAGAGCGCGCGGCGGCAGCTAGCGGGACGGGGCATCCCGGTCCCCGGCAACGATATCGACACCGATCGCATCATCCCGGCGCGGTTCCTCAAGACGGTGACCAACGAGGGCCTGGGCCTGCACGCGTTCGAGGACGCGCGCAAGCACGATCCCGAGCATCCGTTCAACCAGAAGGCCTACGAGGGCGCCTCGGTGCTGGTGGCGGGGCTCAACTTTGGTTGCGGCTCCTCGCGCGAGCACGCGCCGGAGTCGCTGAAGCAGTGGGGGATCAAGGCCATCGTGGGAGGCTCGTTCGCCGAGATCTTCTTCGGCAACTGCACCATGCTCGGCATCCCTTGCATGTCCATCGACAACGAGGACGTGCTCTGGCTTCAGCGCGCGGTCGGCCGCGACCCGCGGCAGAGCGTCACGGTGGACGTGGAGAAACAGGAAGTGCGCTTCGGCGATCGCGTGATCAAGGGACGGATGCCGGACGGCGCCCGCAACCAGCTGGTCTCGGGAGCCTGGAACGCCACCGGGGTGCTGCTCGAGGCGGGCGACGCCATCGAGGCCACCGCGAAGCGTCTGCCGTACGTCAGCGGCTTCTAGTCCGGATCGTCGGATCGTGGCGCCGCGCGCGTCGAGCGTTCGCACGCCCTCGCTCGAGATCGGCTACGAAGAGCAGGGACCGACGGCCGGTCATCCGGTGATCCTCCTGCACGGCTTCCCCGACGACGTGCGCGCCTGGGACGGTGTGGCGGCTCCACTGGCCGCCGACGGCTGCCGCGTGCTGGTGCCCTACCTGCGCGGCTACGGCCCGACTCGCTTCCTGGACCCGGCCGCGCCGCGCATGGCCCAGCAGGCTGCCATCGGCCAGGACCTGCTGGATTTCATGGACGCGCTCGGGCTGGAGCGGGTGAGCCTGGCCGGCTACGACTGGGGCGGGCGCGCTGCCTGCATCGCCGCGATCCTGGCGCCGCGGCGCGTGCGCGCGCTGGTCACGATCGGTGGCTACAACGTGCAGAACACGCTCCGGCTCTCGGCGCCGGCCTCGGCCGAGGAGGAGCGGGCCTACTGGTACCAGTGGTACTTCAACACCGAGCGCGGCCGCGCGGGCCTCGAGGCCAATCGCCGCGACATCTGTCGGCTCCTCTGGCGGGAGTGGTCGCCGGGCTGGCGCTTCGACGACGCGACCTTCGAGCGCACCGCGGTGGCCTTCGACAACCCGGACTTCGTGCCGGTGGTGATCCACTCCTATCGCCATCGGCACCTCAACGCGCCCGGCGATCCTCGCCTCGATCCGATCGAGCGTCGGCTCGCCGAGCGACCGCGGATCGAAGTGCCCACCGTCATCCTGCACGGGCGCGACGATGGAGTGGACCGGCCGCGCCGGTCGGAGTTGCACGTCGCGCTGTTCCCCGCGGGTACCGAGCGGCGCGTGGTGCCGGACGCGGGTCACTTCATGCCGCGCGAGCAGCCCGGCGTGGTGGTGGACGCGCTCCGGTCGCTCCTGGCCCGCGCCCGTTAGACCCCGGGGCATGTGGTTCGTCCTCGCGCTGTTGGCCGCGCTGTGCCAGGTCCTGCGCAACACGGTGATGAAGCGCCTCGGCCACTCGCTCGACGAGTACATCAACGTGTGGGGTCGGTTCACCTTCCTGTTGCCGTTCGCGGCGGCCTTCGTCCTCTGGAAGGGCGTGCCGGAGATCAAGCCCGGCTTCTACCTCGCCTGCGCGTGCTTCGGGGTCAGCCAGACCATCTCGACGATGGCGCTGTCCAAGGCGCTGAAGCTCTCCGACATCTCGATGGTCACCGCGCTCTGGAAGGTGAGCCTGCTCGTGCTGGTTGTCCTCGGCTACTTCGCCCTGAAGGAGCGGCCGACGCTCCTCGGCATCCTCGGCATCCTGATCAGCATGGCCGGCGTCTACCTGCTCAACGTCAATCGGGCCCCCATCGCGTGGTGGGCCCCGCTCGCGGTGCTCTTCACGGACCCGGGGATGCGCTACACCCTGCTCGCCGCGCTGTTCTTCGCGCCCTCGGTGGTCACGATCAAATGGGCGATGCAGTGCTCGGACCAGTACATGGGCACCCTCGGCGGCTATGTGGCGGCGAGCCTGCTGGTCACCCCGATCGTCCTGAAGACCTCGCGCCGGCACTTCGCGGAGATCCCGCGCTACTGGAAGGCGTTCGTCAGCTTCGGTCTGTTCGCCTCGCTCACGACCGTGAGCCAGGGCACCGCCTATCTCCTGACGCTGTCGTCGTACGTTGAGGCGGTCAAGCAGGTGGAGATCCTGTTCGCGATGGCGATCGGGGTGGTCCTGTTCCACGAGAAGCAGAAGGTGCGCGACATCGCCCCGGGCGCGCTGGTGATGCTGGCGGGAGTGGTGCTGCTGAGCCTGGCCGGCTAGAGCTCCGGTCGCTTGCCGTGGGTGGCGCGCACCACCGTCTTGATGCCTCCCCGCACCGTGAAGTCGCCCATCACCTCGATCCAGCGCGGCGCCGCCGCGGCCACGAAGTCGTCGAGGATGCGATTGGTCACGTCTTCGTGGAAGGCGCCCTCGTTCCGGTACGACCAGATGTAGAGCTTGATCGACTTCAGCTCGAGGAGCCGCTGGTCCGGCACGTAGCGGACCCGGATGGTCGCGAAGTCGGGCTGCCCGGTGCGCGGGCAGATGCAGGTGAACTCCGGGATCTCCAGGCTCACCTCGTAGTCGCGGTCCGGGTGCGGGTTCGGAACGACCTCGAGGCTCTTCGACGGCTGCGTGGGCATCGGCTGGACGCTACCGCACGGGGTGCGGGGGGTCAAGCGCGCGTCAGCGTCGGACGGTGAGTCCGATCCCCGCCGCGACCATCAGCGTGGACAGCAGCAACAGGGGACTCAGGCGGTCGCCGGTCACCGCGGCCGCGATGAGCACGCCGAAGAGCGGGGTGGTCAGCGAGCAGGTGGCGAGCGCGCTGGCCAGGTACCGCTGGTAGAGGTAGGAGTTCACGATGAAGTTGAACCCCGCGATGACGATGCCCTGGTAGAAGAGCGAGGTGGCCAGGGCCGCGGTGTAACGGGTCGGCCTTCCGCTCTCGAAGAGCAGGCTCGCGAGCAGGAAGCACGCGCTGCCGATCGCGGACTGGAACATGAGCAGCTTGATGGGATCGAGCCTCTGCACCGCCTTCGCCATGTACACCACGCGCTCGCCGAGGAGCACCGCGCTGCCCGCGACGATCAGATCGCCCGTCAGGGTCGCGCTGTGGAAGGAGAACTCGCGCGCGAAGAGCAGCACGATGCCCACGTAGGCGATGAGGACGCCGCCCAGCTTGGCGGGAGTCAGGCGGTCGCCCGGAATCATGAAGTGGGCGAGCACCACCGCGTGTACCGCGTAGGAATTCAGCAGGACCGCCCCGTGCGCGGCGGAGGTGAGCCCGATACCCACGTTCATCGTGCCGATCTGGATGGAGAAGATCACGCCCAGCGAGATCAGTACGCGCCACTCGCCGGGTCCGACCGCGAAGACCCCGCGGTGCCGCGTCCACCACGCGTAGGCGAGGATCGCGAGCGCGCCGAGCACGAAGCGGAAGAAGGCCAGGCGCAGCGGCGGCGCGTCGGCGAGTCCGACCTTCACCGCGACCGGATTGCCGCCCCACATGGCGGCCAGGACGAGGGCGGTGGTGGCGCCGCGCCAGTCGAGGGGACGGAGCGACGACACTAGCAGGCGCGCGCGTGGCGCCGGAGGACGGCCATGTCGGGCGCTATGGTAGCATGGCCTCCGATGAAGATCGGTCTCGTCGGGCTCCCGAAGAGCGGAAAGACATCGCTGTTCAACTTGCTGACCGGCTCGAGCGTGGCCACGTCGTCGTTCGGCACCGCACGCGGTGAGATGCACGCGGGCATCGCGAAGGTCCCCGACGCGCGGGTGGGTCGGCTCACCGCGATGTTCAAGCCGAAGAAGACCACCTTCGCCACGTTCGAGGTGGTGGATCTCGCCGGCTTCGCGAAGGGCGAGCGGCAGGGGCTCGAGGCCAAGGAGTTCCGCAACGCGGACGCGCTGCTCCACGTGGTGCGCGCGTTTCCGGATCCGGCCGGGACCGCCGCGGATCCGGCGGGCGACATCGACGATCTCGAGACCGAGCTGATTCTCGCCGATCTGGAGGTGGTGGAGCGGCGACTGGAGCGGCTGGAGGCGCAGCTCAAGAAGAAGCGCACCGACGCCGACGTCCACGAGCAGGCGATCTTGTTGAAGGTCAAGCCCTCGCTGGAGGCGGGGCGGCCGATCCGGGCGCTCGGTCTCGCGGACGACGAGACGCACGTCCTCCGCGGCTTCACCTTTCTCTCGCAGAAGCCCATCCTGCACTGCCTGAATCTCTCCGAGAAGGAGATCGCGCGCGGGCAGAGCCTCACCGCGAGCTTCGGGCTGGAAGGGGTGGCCGAGCGGCCGGGCACGCGCCTCGGCTGGGTGTCCGCGGTGATCGAGGCCGAGGTCGGTCAGCTGGAGGGACCCGAACAGGCCGCGTTCCTCGCCGACCTGGGGCTCACCGAGCCGGCGATCCGCCGCGTGCTCGAGGACTGCTACGCGCTGCTCGGGCTCATCTCGTTCTTCACGGTCGGCGAGGACGAGGTGCGGGCGTGGTCCATTCCGCGGGGCACGCGCGCCCAGGACGCGGCCGGCGCGATCCACTCGGATATCGCGCGCGGCTTCATCCGGGCCGAGGTGGTGGGCTACGACGACCTGCTCGCGGTCGACGGCTCCATGGCCGCCGCGCGCGAGCGGGGCCGGCTACGGCTCGAAGGCAAGGACTACGAGGTGCAGGACGGCGAGATCTGCCACTTCCGGTTCAACGTCGCCAAATAGCGGGCAATCTCCCCCACGCGGCCCAGTGTCGGTCGCTGATCATCTCGCAGCGTAGCGCTCCGTCCAGCCCCGCGTCCCCGATCTGCGCCGTCACCTCCGGCAGGGTGAAGGCCGCGCAGAGCGAGTGGAAGAAGTCACGCTTAAGCACTTCCGGCTCGCCGCCCGAGTAGGTCTCCACGATCTCCCGCGCCCGCTCCGACGAGTGCGGCCGGTGCAGATCGGTGACCAGCACCGCGGCGTCCGCGCGCCCGAGCCACGCCAGCTCGGACCAGAGGACCTCCGGCCGCGGCAGGTGGTGCAGCAGGCTATTGGAGATGACGCCGTCGAAGCCGGCGCGCGGCCGCTCCATCCCCGGCAGCCGAGCACAGACGAGGCAGATCCGGCCGCTGAGGCCGGCGGCGGCCACCGCGACCCGCGCGGGGGCGAGCATCGGCTCCGATCCGTCCACCGCGGTCACGGTCACGCCGGGCAGCGCTCGGCACAGGCGGATCGGGATGTCCGCGGGCCCGCAGCCCAGATCCGCGACGATGCCGCGAGTGAAGTCCGGGAAGAGGGCGATGAAGCGGTCCACGAAGGCCTGGTTCGGAGTCGCGAAGTCGGCCGCCGCGTAGGCGAGCGCCTGGTCCTCGTCGGTCATCAGCTCGGGCTCAAGGACGCGGTCCATGTGAGATCGCGGGGCGTTATTGCGGACGGAGGAACCCGAGCCGAGGCACTCCGCCCAGCGACTTGGCGACGGCCACCAGCGTCGCGTCGGACATGCCGACCGGAAGGACGCACCCGGCGCCCACGATGAGGCCCCGGCCGTCCACCTGGGCGATCGCGTCCCGCACCTGCGCCTGGGCTTCGTCGGCGCTCCCGTCCTTCAGGGGCCCCCATTGGTCGAGACCGCCGATCACCGCGCCGGGGACTCGCGCCAAGCCGTCTCGTAGCGAAGGCCCGGCGCGGCGGTCGTCCCAGTTCCAGGCGTGCGCGGGCAGGCTGGCGAGCCGATCGAACATCAGGCGCTCGCCGTGGGCGTGCACGATCGTGAGCTTCGACTTGGTCTGCATCGCTTCCAGGATTCGCCGATCGTACGG
>DATFWA010000026.1:0-4877 GCA_035259825.1 Candidatus Methylomirabilota bacterium
TCTGGGTCTGTTCGACGCGCTGAGCGTGGTGCGCGCCAAGGCGGAAGCGGTGCGGGCAGCGCTCGCCGACGCGGTCGCGCTCAAGAGCGCGGCGCTGCACATGACCGAGGCGCTCGAAGACTTCGGTCAGCTCTTCGACCAACGCCGGCGCATCGTCGACGCGGCCTAAGAACGGGAGATCCCCCATGTCCCCGATCATGATGGAAGTCATCGAGTGGTTCGATCAGACCGGCACCGGCATCGTGCACCGCTATCCCGAGCAGGGCTCGGGCGACATCAAGATGGGCGCCCAGCTCATCGTGCGCGAGAACCAGGCCGCGGTCTTCTTCCGTGATGGGCAGGGGCTCGACGTCTTCGGCCCGGGCCGCCACACGCTCTCCACCCAGAACCTCCCGATCCTGACCCGCCTGCTCTCGCTGCCGTGGGGCTTCACCAGCCCGTTCCGGGCCGAGGTCTACTTCGTCAACCTGAAGGTGTTCACCAACATGCGCTGGGGCACGCGCGATCCGGTGGTCTTCAAGGACCAGGAGCTCGGCCTCATCCGCCTCCGCGCCTTCGGCAGCTTCACGATGCGAGTGACCCAGCCGCTCCTCTTCGTCAACAGCCTGGTGGGGACGCAGGGCTCCTACACCACCGATCAGATCGAGGACTACCTGCGAGAAGTCATCGTCGCCCGGCTCAACGACTTCCTCGGCGAGACGGTGCAGAGCCTGCTCGAGCTGCCCAAGCAGTACGACGAGATGGCGGTGGCGATGAAGACGCGCCTGGCCGAGGAGTTCCGGAAGTACGGCACCGACATGGTCGACTTCTACATCAACCGCATCACTCCGCCCGAGGACGTCGAGCGCATGATCGACGAGCGCTCCAGCATGGGCGCGGTCGGTGATCTCGACCGCTTCATGAAGTTCAAGGCGGCGAAGGCTATGGGCGACGCCGCGCAGGGCAGCGGCGGCCCCGGCAACGGGGCGGCCGCCGGCGTGGGCGTGGGAGTGGGCGCCGGGCTCGGCATGATGATGCCGGGGATGCTCGCCCGGACGCTCGGGGCTGAGACCACCGGACCAGCGGCTCCGCCCGTCGCCTCGATCGTCACCTGTCCCGGATGTCACTCTGCGGTCGCCGCGGATAGCCACTTCTGCCCGCGGTGCGGCCGTCGGCTCGCCGCCACCGCGCGGTGCGCGCGCTGCCACGCGGAGCTGACCGGCGGCGCCCGCTTCTGCTCCGCGTGCGGCCAGGCGGTGCCCGGTAGCTGAACCGCGGGCCGTTCCGGCGGAGACCATGAGTCAGGTCGTCGTCTCCACCGAGTGTCCCACCTGCAGTGGCCCGCTCGACTTCTCCGAGGGGACCAACGCCATCCGATGCCCGAGCTGCGGCTCGACCCTGCTGGTGACCGGCCGCAAGCAGGTGCTCACCTACTGGATCGCGCCGAGGATCAAGGCCGACGTCGCCGGCGCCGCCGCGCGTACCGGCCGTCTGCAGGCCCGAGTGGCGAGTAGCGAGCTCTTCTTCGTGCCCTTCTACCGGCTGATCGGTCATGACTTTCAGTGGCAGGACGCTCCGCCGAAGCCCGCGCCCGAGCGTGAAGTTCCCTCGATGTTGTTCGGCGGCGGCGCCACGACCGATCGCCCCGAGATCGGCATCCCCCTCGGCTCCATCCTGGGCTGGGGCGCCGACACACTGCTCGGAACGCGAGCGGGAGACGTGGTGCGCGACATGCTCGGCGAGCCGCGGACGATGGCGCGCCCGGTCGAGCCGGTCTCGCTGGTGACGCTCTTGCCCACGAAGACGTCCGCCGGGGACTCGGCGGTGCAGCTCCTCGACCGCTACGTGGAGAAGAGCTTCCCGGCTGCGAACATTTCGGGGCTCGGCGTCGCCTCCCTCGGCGTGCGCACCCAGGCGCTGCGGGTCTCGCTGTTCCAGCGCGAGGCGCTGGCCTCGCTCGGCACGATCGTGAGCATCCAGACGGACGAGGCCACGGCCCTTCGGCAAGGCCTGGCGGCTCGCGGCTTCGAGCACGTCGTGTACCGGCAAGTGCTCGGACGCATCCTCTCCGTCATCTACTTCCCGTTCTGGGTGATCGAGATGACCGAGGGTACGGCGCGCTGGCTCACCGTGGTGGACGCGGTCGCGGAGAGCATCGTCCAGCCACGCGCGCCGATCGCCCTGCGCGACGCATTGGTCTCGCAGCCGGGTGGCGACCTCCGGACGGTGGGACTTCGGCCGCTGGTGTGTCCCAACTGCGGCTGGCCGCTCCCCCTGGAGGCCGACGACGTCATCTTCTTCTGCGCGTCGTGCACTCGCGCCTGGCAGATCCACGGGGTCGACCTGACCGAGATGCCCTACGAGATCGCCCAGGTCGGGGCCGTCGCGAAGCCCGACACCGCTACCGTCCACTTGCCGTTCTGGCGGCTCGACCCGGCGGTGGCCGGGGCCGATGGCGCCTGGGTGCCGGCGTTCCGATGCCGGCGGCTCAAGATCCTCCACGACCTGGCGACCCGCTTCACCGCGAAGCCGCCTGTGTATCAGGCGGCGACGGGCGAACGGCCGAGCGCTCGGGGCTGCTTCTACGATGCCGAGGACGCGGCGCTCCTCGCCCGATTCGCCGCCGTGGGACGCCGGCGGGCACCCGAGGCGGTGAAGGCGGCGGCCGACGACGAGCCTGGCTTCACCGGCGCCCGTCTCATCTGGATCCCATTCAAGCGAGAGGGCCAGTCGCTGATCGATCCGTATTCCGGGCTCGCCCTCCAGGAGGCGCTGCTTGACTAAGTCCCCGACCGCCCTGCTCCCGCGCGCAATGACCGCCGCGTTCCTCGTGCGCGGAGTCCTGCTCGTGCTCCTCGTCGTCGTGCTCGGCGTGATCGGCTTCCACGCGATGCGGTTCGCGCGATCGTGCGTCACCCTCGAAGGAGCCCGGGAAGCGATCGAGACCCACATCCGGGACCGCCACGTGCGACGCATGGCGCGCGTGCTGAAAGCGGCCGATCGCAGCGTGCTGGCCGCGCGGACCGTGGTGCGCGTGACCGCGCTGTCCTGCGGGCCCAGCCTGCTCGGAGGGACGACCTGTCGCGCGCGGTACCTGGTGAACGGCCAGAACGCGGGGATCGACTCTACCGACCACTACTTCCGGATGGGCTACTCGCTCGTGGGCGGCTGGCAGCCGGGGAGCGTCGCGGAGACGTCCGGGCTGCGCTACTCGCTCGCCCCGGGCCGATGCTCCTGGGGCGGGCCCGACGGACGATAGCCACGCGGATCGCCGGCCGGCCGCCGCGCGTCGTGATCGCGGCGGCCGAGCATGCGGACCCGCGGCTTGCGTGACCAGTCCGGCCCCTCGGGCAGCGGCGATCCGCCTCGCGATCCGAGAATCGGGAAGATCTCGCGCACCAGTCCCTCGTACTCCTCCACCGTTCGCCGATACACGTCGAGGCCGGGGACCATGTGGAGGTCGAGGGTGACCGGCGGCATGCCCTGGGGCAGCGTGGAGACGTGGATGGCCTGGAAGCACGAGCGGCCAGGCTCGGGCCGCTCGGTCACGATGATCTCGTACAGCTCGGGCCACTGCTGCGCGACCTCCGGGGAGCGGGACAGTGAGTCGCGGCGCAGGTAGCCGGCCAGATCGGCGCGATACTTCACCTCGACCGCGAGCAGGCGATAGGAATGGTGGCCCAGGCTGGGCTCGTCGAGCGGCCGCCACACCACGAAGTCCGGCACGAAGTCACGGCGGCCCGATCGTATCAGCGAGGACATCTGCGTCTCGTGTCCCACGCGGGCCACCGTGTACTGCGCGCGCTTGAAGATGCCCTCGACGAGGGCCTCCGCCATCCGTCCCTTCAGCAGATCGACCGGGTCCACGACACTCAACGCTGGGTGTCCGAGATCTTGGTCGACAGGTCGCGGAGCTTCTGGAGTGTCTCGGGCCGCAGCATCGCCGCGAAGCCAGCCGGATCGGACTTGGCCTGCTCGAGGGCGTCGACCATGCGCTTGGGATCGCCGCCCGAGTTCCGGGCCAGGTCCGCGAAGACATCGGCCGCGAGCACGTAGACCTCCTGCGCCAGGGCCGAGCCGGCGATGCCCTGCACCTGCTTGTCGATCGCGGCCGCGGCGGGATCGGTGGCGATGATCTGGCCGCGCTGGGCCGGGTCGGCCAGCATCCGGAGGGTCGCGGCGAGCGCACTGGCCGCCGCGGGATCAAGCGCCTGGGGGTGAGCTGCGGTGGCCATGAGGACCAGCAGGAGCAGCGAGGCGATACCGGCGGCCGCAAGTCGTTTGATCATGACGCCAGAAGTCAGCAAGAGTCGGACCATGGTCAGAACCTCCCGATCGTCGAGGAAAACATTGTACTGAGCGCCCACGGTCGCCACCCGGCTGACAGCGGGTGTCACGTCCTAGGCCAGGTGGACGCGTCTTGACCGTCCGGGCGCGCCGGAGAATAATCGCCGGGCAACGCCAGCCGGTCAATGCCAGCCACCTCAAGGGAGGACGCGACGATGGCCACCGCCGCTCACCGGGAAGAGATCTGGGTGCCGGGCATGCCCGAGCCCATCAGCCACTTCGTCCATGTCGTCCGCGCCGGACGCCTCGTCTTCGTCTCCGGGTGCGTGGCGAGCGACGACCACGGCCAGACGGTGGGCGGCAGCGACATCGGCGCGCAGACGCGGCAGGTGCACGAGAACATCAAGCGCTGTCTGGCCGCGGCCGGCGCCACCTTCGCCGACGTGTGCAAGGTGACCGTGTACCTCAAGAACGTCGCGGACCGCGAAAAAGTGAACTCGGTGCGGAAGGAATACTTCGGAGACAGCCGGCCCGCCAGCACCCTGATCGAGATCTCCCAGTTCGTCCGCCCCGACCTGCTCATCGAGATCGAGGCGGTGGCGGTCCTGCCC
>DATFWA010000027.1:0-2428 GCA_035259825.1 Candidatus Methylomirabilota bacterium
GCGATGAGGAGGGACCAACCCATGATGGCAAAACGCATTCTTGTACCTCTCGATGGCCGCGAATCGAGCGAGGCCGCGGCGGCTCTGGCCGCCGATCTGGCCCGCGGCAGCGGCGGAACCGTCCGCCTGCTTCAGGTCTACCCGGTGCCCGAAGAGCGGAGGGGCACCTACGGCAGAGTGGTGGCCTATGCGGATCAGGAAATGGCGCGGCTAACCGGGGAAGGACGGGACTATCTCGAGACCGTGGAGGCGCGTCTCGGCTCGGTTCCCGCCGAGACCGTCGTGCGGTTCGGCGAGCCGCGGGAGGAGATCCTGACGGAGGCGGAGGCCTTCGACGCCGATGTGATCGTGGTGACGGCTGCCCGTCGCGCCGGCTGGCTCTCTCGGCTCGGGCGCGGCGGCATTGGCGAGCGCCTCCTGCACGCCTCGCCGGTGCCGGTGGTCCTGGTGCGCGCCGCCTGACCCCGCCGCGGCGGCTTCTAACCCCGCCGCGCCGGCTTCTAGTCGTAGAGCCGGCCGCGCTGCAGCTTGCGGTGGCAGTGGAAGAGCGTGTACTCGATCATTCGCGCGGGCACGCCCAGAGCGAGGGCGTGCCCGCGCAGCCGTTTCAGATACTGCTCCCACTGCGCGATCGTGAAGGCCCGCCCGCGCGGGTTGCCCTCCACCGATCGGATGCTGAACAGTAGCTGCCAGCAGCGGATGTCGAGCACGCCGTAGCGGCGCGGATCGATCAGGGTCAGGATCGCGGACGCGGTGGCCACGCTCACTCCGAGCAGCGCGGTGAGGTGCTCGATGCGCTCCTGCTCGGTCTTCGCCGCGAGCGCGGCCGTGGAGACGCGGCGGATCCGCGCGGGCGTGTTCCGCTCGTAGTGACGACGCGCGCGCGGGCTCTTCCACCGGCACATCAGCAGGAACTCCGCGCGGGTGAACCGCCCGCGCTCCTTGATCGGCGCGAGCCGCCGCACCAGCGCGGCGGTCGGCGGATGCTCCTCGGTGATCAGCTCGCGGCGCAGCAGCGCGCGCAGGCTCCGGTACGGCACGCGCTTCAACGGCATCGGTCGCCCTCGCCTGCGTTGCGTTGCTGGTGCGGAAGCCGTATGGTACCGCCCATGATCGAGCCCTTCGTGACCTTACCCGAGATCCATCGCGCCGCCCGAGCGTGCCTGCCGCGCACGTCGTACAACTTCGGCGCGGGCGGCACCGAGACCGAGACCACCATGCGCCGCAACCGCCGCGCCTTGCGGCGGCTCGCGATCCGCCAGGACATCCTCGTCGACGTCCGCCAGATCGACCTCACCACGTCCCTCCTCGGCGTGCCGCTCTCCTGGCCGGTGGTGATCGCGCCGATGGGCGGCCTCGTGCTCTTCCATCCCGAGGGCGACGCCGAGATGGCGCGGGGCGCCGCCAAGGGCGACACCCTGCAGTTCCTGAGCGGGGCGACCGGCTGGTCGGTGGAAGCGGTGGCGGCGGCTTCTCCCGGGCTCAAGATGTTCCAGCTCTATCACATGGGCGATCGCACGTGGGTCGCCGACCTGCTGGCCCGAGTCGAGGCCTGCGGATATCTCTGCGTGTGCCTTACGGTGGACGTGCAGGTGTACAGCCGGCGGGAGCGCGACATCGCGGCCCGCTTCACCCCGCGCGAGGCCATGCTGAAGGCCCCGAACCCGCGGCCGCCCGATCCCGACTATCCCGCTCGCCTCACCTGGGCCGACGTGGACTGGCTGCGCAAGATCACGCGCCTGCCCATCGGGCTCAAGGGCATCATGACCGCTCGCGACGCCAAGCGCGCGGTCGATGCGGGCGTCGAGCTGATCTGGGTGTCGAACCATGGCGGCCGGCAGCTCGACTCGACCCAGGCCAGCATCGACGCGCTGCCCGCGGTGCGGGACGCGGTCGGCGGCGCGGCCAGCATCATCATCGACGGCGGCTTCTCGCGCGGCACCGACGTGATCAAGGGCGTCGCGTGGGGCGCCGACGCAGTGGCCATCGGCCGCACCGCGCTCTGGGGCCTCGCGGCCGACGGCGCGAACGGAGTGGCCTGCACCATGGACATCCTGCGGCGCGAGCTGCGCACGTCCATGGCCCTGGCCGGCCAGACGAGCATTCGCGGGCTCACCCCCGACGTCGTCTTTCGCGTGGACTGAGCCGTCGGCGCGCTAGAGAAACCCCGCGGCCTCGAACTCGCAATGACCGCCCAACAGCGCGTCGGGGCGCCACCAGCCCCCGCGCAGGGCGCAGTAGTGCGCCTGCTCCTCCTCGGTATACGCCGGCCCGAAGGCAACCGTCCCGCATCCGGCCAGCGCCACCACCGCGAGGAGCAGCCCCGCCATCGGCGGGGCCGCGAGCGATCGCCGCATCTACTGCATCGGGGAGTACGCGGTCGGCCTCAGGATCTGCGCGGTGAGCCTCCGCACCAGCGGGCCGTTCT
>DATFWA010000028.1:0-7197 GCA_035259825.1 Candidatus Methylomirabilota bacterium
GCAACAACGTCGCGGTGTTCATGCACCTGATCGGCGACGTCAAGGGCCGGGACGTGGTGATCATCGACGACATGATCGACACCGCGGGCACCTTGATCCAAGCGGTCGACGCGCTCCAGCGCGAGGGCGCGCGACGCATCCTGGCCTGCGCGGTCCACGGGGTGCTGTCGGGACCCGCGATCACCCGCATCAAGGAATCGGTCCTGGAGGAAGTCATCATCACGAACACGATCCCGCTCACTCTCGAGCGGCAATTGCCGAAGATGCGTGTGCTGTCGGTCGCCCCCCTGCTGGCGGAGGCGATCCGGCGCATTCACGACGAGGAGTCGGTCTCGACGCTCTTCGTGTGAGCGGGGACCAGACGAGCCACTACCAAAGGAGCAACGAGTCATGGAATTGCGTGAGCTGACCATCAAGAAGCGAGACGGCGTGGGCAAGGGCCCGGCCAAGCGCCTGCGGCGCAACGGCCTGGTGCCGGCGACCCTCTACGGCGGTGCGAGCCCGGTGAACATCGCAGTGCCGCCGAAAGACATCCTCCGTCTCATCCACGGCCACGAAGGCAGCACCCAGCTGTTCCGGGTGACCTTCGAGGGATCGACCGACGGCAAGATGGCCATCATCCGGGACATGCAGTTCGATCCGGTCTCGGAGCACCTCATCCACGTGGACCTGCAGGAAGTGGCGATGGACCGCGCCATCCAGGTCTCGGTGGCCATCCACCACGTGGGGGAGGCGGTGGGCGTCAAGGAGTCGCAGGGCATCCTGGAGATGGTGCTCCGTGAGGTCCGGGTCTCCTGCCTGCCCGGCAACATTCCCGAGTACCTCGAGGCCGACGTCACGAACCTGAACATCCACGACGTGTTCACGGTCAAGGACCTCAAGGTTCCCCAGGGCGTGCGCGTCCTCAACGACCCGAACCAGGCTGTGGTGACGGTGGCTCCGCCGGCGGCGGAAGAGGTGGCGGCGCCCACCGCGGTGGTGCCGACGGAAGCGGCGGCGGCCGAGCCCGAGGTGCTCACCGAGCGCAAGCCCAAGGAGGAAGCGGCGGCCGAGGGCGACAAGGGCGGAGCCGAAAAGAAGAAGTAAGTGGCCCAGGCCATCGTCGGACTGGGCAACCCCGGGCCGGAGTACCGCAACACTCGACACAACGTGGGCCAGCGCGTGGTGGACGCGCTGGCCCGCCGTGTTCATGCGCGCTTCGAGCGCAACGGCACCCACGCCGTCGCGCACGGGCGCTGGCAGAGCGAAACGCTGCTGCTGATCAAGCCGGGCAGCTTCATGAATGTCACCGGACCCCCGCTGCTGCGCCTCACTCGCAAGCTGCACCTGGGACCCGCGGACCTCATCGTCGTCTTCGACGATCTCGACCTCCCGCTCGGCAAGGTGCGGGTCCGCCTGAAGGGCAGCGCGGGCGGGCACAACGGTGTGCGCTCGCTCATCGTTGCCTTCGGCACCGACGAATTGCGGCGAGTCAAGATCGGCATCGGTCGACCCGGCCGTCCCGGCGAGGACCGCGACCAGGTCTCCGATCACGTGCTTTCCCCGTTCTACCCGGAGGAGCACGAGGCGATCGCGGCGGCCTGCGACGAGGCCGCCGATCAGGCGCTCAGGCTGGTGGAGCGCCGGTGATCAGATGTCCATGAGTGCGCTTCGGCTCTCCACCGGCAGCGGCGGCCTCGAGTGGATCGAGGTGCTGGACCTGCTCGCGCGGGAGACCCGCACCGCGATGGGCCGCGAGCGCGCGCACGAGACCACGCCGGTCACGGATCTGGCCGCGATCCGGCACGGGCTCGCCGAGACCGCCCAGGCGCGAACGGCGCTCGGGCAGCAGGGCGCGCCACCCCTGGAAGGCATCCCCGACGTGCGGCCCATGCTCGAGGCCGCGCGCGTGCCAGGATCGGTGGCGGAGGGCGCCGAGCTCGCCGCCCTGCTCCCCCTGATCGAGGCCGCGGGCCGCTTGCGCGCGTACGGGCGCGTCATCACGCCGGTGGCACCCGATCTGGCTGCGGCGCTCCAGGGCGTGCCGCATCAGAAGCCGCTGGCCGATCTCCTGGGGCGCTCGCTCGACCCCGACGGCCAGGTGCGCGACGAGGCGTCCCCGGCGCTCCGCCGCCTGCGCCAGCGCATCCGGGACCTGCGGCGCGAAATCGTGAAGCGGCTGGAGGCCTATTTCAACGGCCCCAACGCCGACACCACATTCCAGGAGCGCTACGTCACGGTTCGACACGGCCGCTACGTCCTGCCGATCCGCGCCGAGGCCAAGGGCCGGCTGCGCGGCATCGTGCACGACCGCTCGCAGAGCGGGGCCACGCTCTTCGTCGAGCCGGAGGCGATGGTCGAGGCCAACAACGATCTCGTGCAGGTGACTCGAGAGGAAGAGGCCGAGATCCTCCGGATCCTGGCCGCGCTGACCGACGCGGTGCGCGAGGCCCTCCCGGACCTGGACGCCCTCGTGGCCGGCATCGGCGGGCTCGACCTGATCTTCGCCCGCGGCGCCCTCGCCGAGCGCATGGAGGCGACGGAGCCCACCGTCGACGAGGAGCGCGAAGTGGTCTTGCGCGGCGCGCTGAACCCGCTGCTGCTCGCGCAATCATGGCGCAATGCCGCAGTGGCAGGGCGAGGTGCAGCCGAAGGCGAGCCGAGCGGATTGGTGGCAGGGCGAGGTGCAGCCGAAGGCGAGCCGAGCGGATCTGTAGTCATCCCAATGGACATCGAGATCGGCGCGGACCGGCCGCTGCTGGTCATCACCGGTCCGAACGCGGGCGGCAAGACGGTAGCGCTGAAGACCCTCGGCCTCCTCGCGCTGATGGCGCAGTCAGGCTGCCACGTGCCCGCGCGCGATGGGGCGCGGCTGCCCGTGTTCTCGCAGATCTTCGCCATCGTGGGCGACGATCAGAGCGTGGCCGAGAATCTCTCGACGTTCTCCGCCTTCGTCAAGCAGCTGCGCGACGTGCTCGAGCGCGTGGACGACCGCTCGCTGGTGCTGCTCGATGAGCTGGGCGCGGGCACCGATCCCGACGACGGCGCCGCACTGGCCCAGGCGGTGCTGGAGGCGCTGGCCGAGCGCGGCGCGATGGTCGCGGCGTCCACCCACCTCGAGCCGCTCAAGGGCTTCGCGTCCACGTACCCGAAGGCGCGCAACGCCTCGGTGGAGTTCGATCCGGAGCGGCTCGCTCCCACCTTCCGCCTCGTCTACGACCGGCCCGGCCAGAGCTACGCGCTGTCCATCGGCGCGCGCCTGGGCCTGCCCGCGGCGCTGATCGAGCGGGCGCACGCGCACCGATCCACCCAGCAGCGCCAGCTCCAGGAGCTGCTCGCCCGCCTCGACGACCGGGATCGCCGCGACGCCGAGCGCGGCGCGCTCGTCGAGCGGCGCGAGGCCGAGAGCGCGGGGCTGCTCGCGCGCGCGCAGGCCGAGATGGAGTCGGCGCGGACGAGCGCGCGCGAGACGGTGGCCCGCGCCCGGGCCGAGGCCCAGCGCCTGGTCGCCGAGGTGCGGCGACAGGTCAACGACGAGTGGGACCGGCTCAAGCGCGCGGACAAGAGCCGGCCCGATCTCGACCGCGCGCGCAAGCGTCTGGTGGAGACCGCGAAGCGCGTGGGCGAGACGGCCCCCGCCGCCCCCGCCGATCCGGCCTCGCTGCCGCCCGCAGCGGGCGATCGGGTCGAGATCACCCATCTCGGGCTCAAGGGTCACGTGGTGAGCCTCGACGGCGAGACCGCGACCGTGCAGGCGGGCGCGATCACCGTCAAGGTGCCGGCCCCGGCATTGCGCGTGCTGGCGCGCGGCGAGGGAGTCATGTACTCTGCCCCCCGGATGGTCACGGAACAGGGGACCTCGCGAGCCCGGAGCACCGTGGCAGTTCCGGGCAAGAGCGGCGTATCGGTGGAGTTGCACCTCATCGGACGCACCACCTCGGAAGCCCGGGACCTGCTGGAGAAGTATCTGGACGACGCCTTCATGGCCGGGCTCACCTCGGTGCGCATCATCCACGGCAAGGGCACCGGGGCCCTCCGCCGCGCAGTCGAGGACGTGCTGAGCGGTCATCCCCTCGTGGCCGAGCACCGGCCCGGCGCATCGTCGGAAGGCGGCGCCGGCGCCACCGTGGCGACGTTGTCACAGGGATGAAGCCGCAACGGTCGACCGCAATCTGGGGGAGTGCGGGGGCCATTTCTGGGCCCCCCGCATCTGAATAGCGGCATGGCGGGCGGCTTCTCCCAGCAGCACCTCGACGAGATCCGCGCCCGGATCGACATCGTGGAAATCGTCGGGCAGTTCGTGAAGCTCAAGCGGACCGGAGAGAACTGGAAGGGCCTCTGCCCGTTCCACACCGAGAAGACCCCCTCGTTCACCGTGAATCCGAAGCGCAACATCTACCACTGCTTCGGCTGCGGCGCGGGCGGCGACGCCTTCAGCTTCCTGATGCGGCAGGACCGGGTGGCCTTCCCGGAAGCGGTGCGGGCGCTGGCCGATCGCGCCGGCGTCGCGCTGCCCGACGTGGGCGGGCGCGCCCCCGAGGCCGAGAGCAAGCTCGAGGCACTGCGCCGCGTGATGGCCCTCGCCGCCGAGTTCTACACCCAGTCGCTCTGGGAGCGCGGCGGCGAGAAGGCTCGGGCCTATCTCGAGCAGCGCGGCGTCGATGCCGAGGTCGCGCGGCGGTTCGGGCTCGGTTTCGCGCCCGAGGGCTGGAACGCGCTGCTCTCGATGATGGCCCGGCAGGGCATCGGCGAGGATGCGCTCGTGCAGGCCGGTCTCGCGCTGCCCCGGCAGAACGGCCCCGGTTTCTACGATCGCTTCCGCGGCCGCCTCCTGTTCCCGATCCGCGACGTGCAGGGCCGCGTGGTGGCCTTCGGCGGCCGCGCGCTGTCGGGCGAGGAGCCGAAGTACCTCAACTCCCCGGAGACCGCGCTCTACGTCAAGGGCCAGATGCTCTACGCCCTCGACGTGGCGAAGACCGCGATCCGCGAGCGGAGCCGCGCCATCATCGTCGAGGGCTATCTCGACTGCCTCATGGCCCACCAGCACGGCTTCGACGAGACGGTCGCCGCGCTGGGCACCGCGTTCACCGCGGCGCAGCTCGGTCTACTACGCCGCTATGCCGACGAGGCGCTCGCCCTCTTCGACGCCGACGCGGCGGGCCAGAAGGCCTCGAGCCGGCTCGAGGAGATGATGAACGACGTGATGGACCTGCAGAACCTCGGCTGGTCGGTCGCGCGCACCGGCGGCTTCGAGAAGGCCGGGCACATGCCGATCCGCGTGGCCCTGCTTCCCGCCGGACACGATCCCGACAGCCTGCTCCGCGCCGAGGGCGCCCCCGCGCTCACCGCGCGGCTCGAGGCGGCGCGCCCGCTCCTTTCCTTCGTGATGGAGAAGGCTCTCGGCGAGGAGGACCTGGCCACCGCCCGCGGCCGCAACAACGCCCACGCCCGCGTGGCCCTGATCCTCTCCAAGGTGGCCAACGCCGAGGAGGCCACCGCGCTGGCCCGCGAGGCAGCCCGGCGGCTCGGCGTGGACTCCACCCAGCTCTGGATAGAAGCCCAGCAGCTGCAAGGAGCCCGCGCGAGGGGCCGGAAGCCCGAGCAGGTCGGCGACACGACGCAGGTAGCTGCATCGGGTGACTCGTGGCCGCCGCCGGTTCCGTTCGAGCGTGATCTCGTGGCCCTGCTCTTGCAAGTTGACGAGGCCAGAGCGGAGCTGCTTCCCCTCCTCGAAGAGGCCGATGTGATTCACCCGGGACTACGGCTGGTGCTGAATGCGTTGCGGCGCACTCCCGATGGGGCTCCCGAAGCACTCATGGCCGACATGCCGGGCGACCGGGAGCGAGGGCTGCTCGCCGCCCTCCTGGTCGAAGAGCGGAAGTGGGTCGACACACATAGTCACGTCGCGGAGCTAAAGAGGCGGTACCATATCCGGCATCGCAAACACCGGGTACGTCAGGTGACGCGAGCCATCATCGAGGCCCAGGCCGGAGGCGACCCGGCGCTGCCCGCGCTCGAGAACGAGCTGCGGTCACTGCAGCGGGATCTGCAACGGGAGGCGGAGGCCGTCAGGGAGTTGGCCCTGGCGCGCCCGGGGCTGTCAACCCAGGGACCGACGGACCCCCAGCGCCAGGCAGGGACACCCTAACCCCACCAGGAGAACGGCGAAGCATGGCGAACGAGTCGAAGACGGCCGACGAACCGAAGATCGAGGAGCTGGACAAGCTCATCGCGAAGGGCAAGCAGAAGGGCTTCCTCACCTACGACGAGGTGAACGACGCCCTGCCTTCCGATCTGGTCACGCTCGATCAGCTCGACGACATCATGCTGATGTTCGGCTCGATGGACATCGAGCTCGTGGACTCGACCAAGGCGGCGCGACTGCCGTCGGAGATGGCCTCGCAAGCCGCCGATCCCGAGCCGGACGACGAGGAGCCGGAGCCGCGTCGCATCGACCTGACTCCGGGGCCGGTCGGCCGCACCGAGGATCCGGTCCGGCTCTACCTGCGCGAGATGGGCAAGGTGGCCCTGCTGACCCGCGAGGGCGAGATCACGCTCGCCAAGCGCATCGAGGAAGGCAAGGACGAGGCCACCGCCGCCATCCTCTCCACCAGCCTCGCGGTCGAGAAGATCCGCGCGCTCCGCGAGGAGCTGCGCCGCAACGAGGCCCCGATCAAGGACGTGGTCGATTTCCCGGAAGAGGAGTCGACCGAGGAGAAGGAGGAGGCCCTTCGCCGCTCGGTGATCCGCGAGCTGGGCAACGTGGACCGGCTGCTGCGCGAGCGAGAGACGCTCACGCACCAGTGGCGACGGCTCAAGGCCAAGGCGGGCGGCCGGAAGCGCGGCAAGGGAGAACCAGCCTGGAAGAAAGTCGAAGCGCAGGCGGAAGCCAAGAAGGGCAAGGTCCTCTCGATCCTCCGCGGTCTCAACCTCCAGCAGTCCCTCCTCGATCTGTGGGGCGCCGATCTCAAGAAGCTCGTCGAGAAGATCCACCGGGCCGAGCGCGAGATCGCGCTGTGGTCCGACGGCCGCCGCCCGGCTCCCACCGCGGTGGATGCGTTCCTCTCCTCGCTGGCCGACGACGATCGCGACGACGGCGACCGCGACCTCTACCAGAAGGCGGCCGCGAAGTATCCCCAGATCAAGGACCGGCTGGTATGGGTGGCCCAGCAGAAGATCAAGCGCTCCGAGGAGCTGGCCGACGCGCGGGCCGAGGAG
>DATFWA010000029.1:0-9489 GCA_035259825.1 Candidatus Methylomirabilota bacterium
GATCCCCGCCGAGACGCTCGGTCGACGTGATGGAGCCTAGCGTCCGGCCCTCGCGCCGGTGGTGGCCGCGCGCGGCGCAGGCCGCGGTGCTGGCCGTGGCCGCCGGGCTTCGCCTGTGGCGGATCGATCAGAATGGCTTCGACAACGAGTACTACGCCGCCGCGGTGCGGAGCATGATGGGCGGCTGGCACACCTTCTTCTACAACTCGTTCGATCCGGCCGGCTTCGTGTCGGTGGACAAGCCGCCGCTGGCCCTGTGGATCCAGGTCGCGGCGGCCAAGCTCCTGGGCTTCTCGTCGCTCGCGCTGCTGCTCCCGCAGGTGCTGGAGGGCGTGGCCTCGGTCGCGGTGGTCATGCACTTGGTCGGACGGCGCGCGGGCGCGGGAACCGGCGCGCTGGCCGGCCTCTTCCTCTCGCTGACGCCGATCGCGGTCGCGGTGGACCGGTCCGGGAACACGGACAGCGGCCTCGTGCTCGTGCTGCTGCTGGCCGCCTGGGCCCTAATCGTGGGCGCCGAGCGCGGGCACCGTGGGCTCCTGCTGCTCGCGATGGCCCTGATCGGCCTGGGCTTCAACGTGAAGATGCTCGCCGCGTTCGTCGTCCTGCCGATCCTCGCGGTCGTCTACTGGCTGGGCGCGGCGCTGCCGTGGCGTCGCCGCGTCGCGGATCTGGCCCTGGGCGGCGTCCTGGTCGCCGCAGTCTCGCTGCCCTGGATGATCGTCTACGATCTCACGCCGGCCGCGCAGCGCCCCTTCGTGGGCAGCAGCGCCCACAACTCCATGCTCGATCTCGCGGTCGGCCACAACGGCGTCGGCCGCTTCGTGCGCCTCTGGCAGACGCGTCAGGCGGATCGGGTGTCGGCGCCGCGACCGGTTGCGGCCGCGATGCCGCCTGCCAGCGACGGCTACGCGCGGCTCTTCGTGCGGACGCCGGTCGGTCCGGCGCGCCTGCTCGGAGGCATGCTCGCCGCGCAGGCCTTGTGGCTGCTGCCGCTGGCCCTGGCCGGCGCGCTGACCCTGGCGCGGGGCGGCGCGCGGCCGCCGCTCGACCCGTCGCGCCTCCTCTGCCTGCTGTGGACGGGATGGGCGCTGACCTACGCCGCGGTCTACAGCTATGCGGGCGGCATCTTCCACTTCTACTATTTCGGCACGCTCGCGCCCGCGGTGGCCGCGCTCGCGGCCCTGGGCACCGCCGACCTGTGGCGCCGCTACCGCGACGGCGCCGCCGCCGCCGTACTCCTCACGGGGGCGCTGCTCCTCACCGCGATGTGGCAGTGCTACGTACACGTGGTTGCGCTGCCCGGACTCGCCGACGACTGGCAGCGACGGTTGCCCGTCTGGATGCTCGCCGGCGCCGCGCTCTCGGCGGCCGCGCTGGTCGTGCGGTTGGTCCGCCACGGCGCTGGCGGCGCGGCGAGATGGCCGGGCGGCGCTCTGGCAGTTGGCCTGGCCTCGCTGCTGCTGACGCCGACGGCATGGGCGCTCAGCAGCGTCTTGGTCAAGGGCGTGCCGATCATTCCGTCCGCTGACATCGCCCGGCTGCGGGCGCGCTCGCTGGCCGGGGAGGCGCTCGCCCGCTGGCGCCTGCAGGAAGCGGCGGACCGTCAGGCGCTCATCGCATTCCTGCAAGCGAACCACCAGGGCGAGCGCTTCCTGCTGGCCACCCCGAGCGCCCAGCTCGCGTCCCCGGTCATCATCGCCACCGGGGCGCCGGCGATGGCGATGGGCGGCTTCCACGGGCTCGATCCCATCCTGACCCCCGAGCGTCTCGCTGCGCTGGTCGAGGCGCGCGCGGTGCGCTTCGTGATGCTCGGCGATCTGTCGATCGCCAGCCGCTACATGGGCGCCGAGTCGGCCGGACGCCCGCTCGCCGAGTGGGTCCGCGCCCATGGCAGGCCGGTGGACGCCTCCGTCTGGGGCGGTACCCTATCGGGTGCCGGCCGGGGCAGCCGGCGGCAGCTCTACGATCTCAAGCCGGAGGCCGGGCTCGTCCCGGCGTCCGAGAAAGGACGATCATGAAGATCATCCTGGCCGCGGTGATGGTGACGTTGGTCGGCCTGACCTCGGTGGCAGTTGGGCCGTCATGGGCGGACGAAGTGAAGGTGTTCAGCGCGGGCGCGGTGCGCGCGATCGTGACCGACCTGGCCGAGCAGTTCCGGCAGGAGACCGGCAACACCGTAACCTTCTCGTTCGGGACGGCCGGTCAGACGCGCCAGAAGCTGCTGGGCGGGGAGCCGGTGGACGTGGTGATCCTGACGGACGCCGGTATCGACGACATGATCAAGCAGGGGGCGCTGGCCTCCGGCAGCCACGTGGATCTCGCGCGCACCGGCATGGGCGTCGGCGTGCGCGAGGGCGCTCCGAAGCCCGACATCGCCACCAGCGAGGCGTTCAAGGCGACGCTGCTCAATGCGAAGTCCCTCGTGTACGTGGATCCGGCGCAGGGCGCCACCAGCGGCGTGCACTTCAAGAGCGTGCTGGAGCGCCTCGGCATCGCGGATGAGGTGAAGGGCAAGACCCAGCTCGTGTCCGGCGGCTATCCCGCCGAGAAGGTGGCCAGCGGCGAGGCCGAGCTGGTGGTGCACCAGATCAGCGAGATCGTGCCGGTGAAGGGCGTGACGCTGGTCGGCCCCCTCCCGCCCGACTTCCAGAAGGTGACCGTCTACTCGGCGGGCCTGGCCGCGCGGAGCCCGTCGCCCGACGCGGCCCGAGCCTTCATCGCGTTCCTTGCGCGGCCGGCCTTCAAGCCGAAGTTCGCGGCGGCCGGGCTCGACTACCGGTAGCGGCCGGATATCCGCTGCCGCATGGCGAGCAGGCAATAGAGGGAGGCCACCAGCTCGAGCGTCTCCTCCAGCAGCGGGCGCGGCAGGCCCATCGAGGCCATCGCCCGGTTCATCGGGCGCTCGAACAGCTCGGTGAGCGCCAGGATGGCGAAGGCCAGGTAGAAGAGCCGGCCCCAGTCGGTGCGCAGCGCCGACTGGCCCCAGGCGAGCAGCTCGGTCGAATGCCGGAGCGCGTAGACGGTCGCGGCCAGCGCGAGCCCGCCCACGATGAGAACGAAGAGGATCTGGCGCGGGTGGCCGGCCGTCACCGCTCGAACGAGCCGATCGGTCTTGATCCGGCCGGCGAGCAGCGTCGGCAGCTCCATCTCGCTCACCACCAGGAACGCGAAGCCGGCGGCGAGCAGGACGTCGGGGGCGCCGCTGCCCCCTTTCGTGCGCTCGAGCACCGCGAGCCGGACGCAGATCGCGCCCGCGCCGGCCAGGAGGATGACCTGCAGCCATTCGGCCACCCCGTTCTCGACGACCAGACGATCCGCGAGGGGCACGTTCACCGCGGTCACGATCGCCATCACGCCGACGATCACCGCGGTGAGTGCGGCGGCCAGACGGTACAGGCCCATTCGACTCGCCAGTCCCGTGCTGCCCGGACGCATGACTGACCCTCTCCTCGAGATGCAGGGTGGCGTGGCTGCGCCGAGTCTAGTGGCGATCCTTCAGAGCGTCAAATCGTCCGTGATATCGTTCTGATCGTGTTCGCGTCGCCCGGGGCCATCGCGTTCGAGCTGGGACCGATCACGGTCCGCTGGTACGGCATCCTCATGGCCACCGCGATCCTCGTCGGCTTCTGGCTCGCCCATCGCCGCGCCGTCGAGGAGGACCTGCCCGCCGACGATCTCCTGCGGGCCGCCCAGTGGGCGGTGGTGGCGGGGCTGATCGGCGCCCGCCTGTACGAGGTCGCCTTCAACTGGGATTACTACGGGCGGTATCCCAGCAAGATCATCGCGGTGTGGGAGGGCGGCCTCGCCATGCACGGCGGTCTCATAGCGGGCCCGCTGATCGGGGTACTCCTGGCGTGGCGGCTGCGCCTGCCCATCTTCCGAAGCCTCGACGTGATCGCGCCCAGCATGGTGCTGGGGCAGGCCATCGGACGCTGGGGCAACTTCTTCAATGAGGAAGCGTTCGGTCGGCCGACCGATCTGCCCTGGAAGCTCTACATCTCGCCGGCTCACCGGCCGCCCGAGTTCCGGAACCAGGAGTTTTTTCACCCCACGTTCCTCTACGAATCGCTGTGGGACCTGCTGGTGTTCGCCGTGCTCGTGTGGTGGGTGCGCCCGCGAGTGCGCCGCCATCCCGGCGCGATCTTCTTCTCCTACATCGGGCTCTACTCGGTGGGCCGCTTCTTCATCGAGTCGCTGCGGCTGGACAGCTTCTGGGTGGGATCGCTCCGCGTACCCCAGCTGGCGAGCGTGGCCGGCGTGCTGGTCGCGGTGGCCGGACTGTTATGGGTGCTGAGGCGGCCGCCCATCGACCCGGGCGACTCGACGCCGACCGCCGTGGCTACGGGTACAGCCCGCGCGCCACGTGGGCGTCGGCGACCCGGCTGACGCCTTCCATCAGCGCGCCGGTCCGGAGATCCACACCGCTCTTCTGGGCGGTCTGCCAGACGCGGGTGAACGATCGGGCCATGATCTCCTGCAGGCGCGAGATGATCTCGCTCTCCTTCCAGAAGTAGTACTGCAGGCCCTGGACCCACTCGAAGTAGGACACCACCACTCCGCCCGCGTTGCAGAGGATGTCCGGGATCACGGTGACCCCGCGATCCCGCAGGATCACGTCCGCCTCGGGGGTGGTGGGACCGTTGGCCGCCTCCGCGACGATGAGCGCCTTGATGCGGTCGGCGTTGCGCGCGTGGATCACCGAGTCGACCGCGGCCGGGATCAGGACGTCGCACGGCTGCTCGAGGATCTGCTCGTTGCTGATCGACTCCGCGCCCGGGAAGCCGGCCACGCTGCCGGTCTCGGCCACGTGGGTCTGCAGCTGCCGGATGTCGATGCCGTCGGGATTCCACACCCCGCCCTTGACGTCGCTGATGCCCGCGATGGTGCAGCCGTCGTTCCACAGCAGGCGCGACGCGGTGCCCCCCACGTTGCCGAAGCCCTGCACCACGATCTTCTTGCCCCGCAGCTCCTGGCCGAGCGCCTTGGCCGCCTGGTAGAGCACGAAGACGATGCCGCGCCCGGTGGCCTCGCGGCGACCCGCCGAGCCGCCCACGATGAGCGGCTTGCCGGTGACCACCCCGGGCACGCTCTTGCCCTGGGTCATCGAGTAGGTATCCATCATCCAGGCCATGGTCTGCTCGTCGGTGCCGAGGTCGGGGGCCGGGATGTCGATGTCCGGCCCGATCATGAGGATGATCTCGGTGGTGTAGCGACGGGTGAGGTGCTCGCGCTCCCGCGGCGACATCTCGCGCGGGTTGCACCGGATGCCGCCCTTGGCCCCGCCGTAGGGCAGGCCCATCAGCGCGCACTTCCAGCTCATCAGCATCGCGAGCGCGGTCACCTCGCCGAGGTTCACGCCCAGGTCGTAGCGGAGGCCGCCCTTGGTCGGGCCGAGCGCGGTGTTGTGGTGGACGCGGTAGCCGATGAACACCTCGGTCTGGCCGCTGTCCATCCGGATCGGCACCGAGACCACCAGGGCCCGCCGGGGGAAGCGCAGCCGCTCGTGGATGTCGTGGTCGAGGCTCAGGCGGGTCGCCACCCGGTCGAGCTGGGCCAGCGCTGTGCGGTGCAGCTCGGAATCGAACTCGGGCGAGTCGTGCATCGATCAGGCTCCTTCGTGCGGTCGCGGGTTCCGGGCGAGGCGCAGGACGGCGAGCGAGCGGCCGGCCAGCTCGTACCGCTCGCCGGTGCCGAGAGACCGGGGGGCGCCCTCCACGCTCCACTCGCGCGTGTCGAGCACCGGAGACCAGCGCACCGGCCCCTCGTGGCTCGGCAGCGTGAACGGCACCGGCTCGTGGTGGGCGTTGAGCAGGAGCAGGAAGGTGTCGCCGACGATGGGCTCGCCCATGTCGTCGACCTCCTCGATGGCATCGCCGGAGAGGCGCAGGCCCACGCAGCGGCTGTGGCTGTTGGTCCACTCCTCGTCGGTCATCTCGTGACCGTCGGGACGGAACCACGCGAGGTCCTTCACCGCCGAGCCCTGGATGCGACGGCCCTGGAAGAAGGTACGCCGGTGGAACACCGGGTTCGCGTGCTTCAGCCGGATGAGCCGGCGCGTGAAGTCCATGAGGCGGCGGCCGGTCTCGGTGGGAGGCCAGTGCAGCCACGAGATCTCGTTGTCCTGGCAGTAGGCGTTGTTGTTGCCTTGCTGGGTGCGCGCCATCTCGTCCCCGGCAACCAGCATCGGGATGCCCTGGGACAGGAAGAGGGTGGCCAGGAAGTTGCGCATCTGCCGCTCGCGCAGCGCGGTGAGCTCGCGGTCGTGGGTCGGCCCCTCTACGCCGCCGTTCCACGAGCCGTTGTCGTCGGTGCCGTCGCGGTTGTCCTCGCCGTTGGCCAGGTTGTGCTTGCGGTTGTACGAGACGAGATCGGCCAGGGTGAAGCCGTCGTGTGCGGTGACGAAGTTGACGCTCGCGTGGGGGCGGCGGCCGCCCATCTCGTAGAGATCGCTCGACCCGGTGAGCCGGAAGCCCAGCTCAGCGACCTGTCCCTCGTCGCCGCGCCAGTAGCGGCGGATCGTGTCGCGGTACTTGGCGTTCCACTCGGCCCAGCCCACCGGGAAGTTGCCGACCTGGTAGCCGCCCTCGCCCAGGTCCCACGGCTCCGCGATGAGCTTGACCTGCGAGATCACGGGGTCCTGGTGCACGACGTCGAAGAACGCGGAGAGCCGGTCCACGTCGTGCAGCTCGCGCGCGAGCGCGGCCGCGAGGTCGAAGCGGAAGCCGTCCACGTGCATCTCGAGCACCCAGTACCGCAGGCTGTCCATGAGCAGCTGGATGGTGCGCGGATGCCGCATGTTGAGCGTGTTGCCGCAGCCGGTGTAGTCGACGTGGTAGCGCAGGTCCTCCGGAGACAGGCGGTAGTACGCCGCGTTGTCGATGCCGCGGAAGCAGAGGGTCGGGCCGAGGTGGTTGCCCTCCGCGGTGTGGTTGTACACCACGTCGAGGATCACCTCGATGCCGGCCCGGTGAAGCGCCTTTACCATCTGCTTGAACTCGTCGACCTGCTGGCCGCGGTGCCCGGAGGAGGAGTAGCGGGAGTCCGGGCAGAAGAAGCCGATCGAGTTGTAGCCCCAGTAGTTGGTGAATCCGCGATCGGCCTGGTACTTCTCGGTTACCGAGTGGTGGACGGGTAGCAGCTCGACCGCGGTCACTCCGAGCTCGGTGAGGTGGCGGATCGCCGCCGGCGAGGCCAGTCCCGCGTAGGTGCCGCGCAGCTCTGCCGGCACGTCGGGGTGCCGCCGCGTGAAGCCCTTGACGTGCGTCTCGTAGATGATCGTGTCAGACCAGCGGGTGAGCGGGGGGCGGTCGCCCTCCCAGTCGAACGAGGTGTCCACCACCACGCTCTTGGGCAGGTACGGCGCGCTGTCCCGGTCATCCGGCTTGAGATCGCCGGCGCGATCACCGATCCGGTAGCCGAAGAAGGTGTCGCTCCAGTCCAGCGTGCCCGCGATCGCCTTCGCGTAGGGATCAAGCAGGGCCTTGGCCGGATTGAAGCGGTGGCCCTGCCGCGGCTCGTAGGGGCCGTTCACCCGGTAGGCGTAGAGCGCGCCCGGCCGGATGCCCGGGACATAGACGTGCCACACCTGGTCGGTGCGCTGCTCGATCCGGATCTGACGGATCTCCTTGCCGGGATCGCGCTCGTCGTACAGGCAGAGCGCGACCGCGGTGGCGTGCTCGCTGAAGAGTGAGAAGTTGACGCCTCCGCCGTCCCACGTCGCCCCGAGCGGATAGGACCGGCCCGGGCGCGTGCGCGGCAGATCGTCGCTCATGCGTGCGGGGCGGTCACGCGGGAACGAGCCAGACCGCGGCCAGCGGCGGCAAGGTCAGCACCACCGAGTGCGGCTGGCCGTGCCAGGGCGTCGGCTCGCTCGGCACCCCGCCCGAGTTGCCCACGTCGCTCCCTCCGTAGAGGGCCGAGTCGGTGTTGAGGATCTCTCGATAGTAGCCGGGACGGGGGACCCCGACGCGGTAGCCCTGCCGCGCGATCGGGGTGAAGTTGCACGCGCACAGGAGCAGGCTCGTCTGGTTGCGGGAGAAGCGACAGAAGGTGACCACGCTCTGCTCCCAGTCGCTGCAGTCCATCCACTGGAAACCGCCCGGCTCGAAGTCGACCTCGTAGAGGGCCTGCTCGCTCCGGTAGATGCGGTTCAGGTCCTGCACGACCCGCTGCAAGCCCTGGTGGAACGGGCCCATGTCGAGCAGTTGCCAGTCGAGCGCCCGGTCGTGATTCCACTCGTCGGACTGCCCGAACTCGCCGCCCATGAACAGCAGCTTCTTGCCCGGGTAGGCCCACATGAACGCATAGAGCAGGCGCAGGTTGGCGAAGCGCTGCCAGTCGTCGCCCGGCATCTTGCGGGCGAGGGAGCGCTTGCCGTAGACCACCTCGTCGTGGGACAGCGGGAGCACGAAGTTCTCGCTCCACGCGTAGAGCAGGCCGAACGTGAGCTGGTTGTGGTGGTACTTGCGGTGCACCGGCTCATGCTGCATGAACTCGAGGATGTCGTGCATCCACCCCATGTTCCACTTGAACCCGAAGCCGAGCCCGCCCAGGTACACCGGCCGGGAGACCTGCGGCCACGCGGTGGACTCCTCGGCGATGGTGGCCGAGCCGGGCTCGCTGCCGTAGAGGACCTCGTTCATCCGCTTGAGGAAGGCGAGGGCCTCCAGGTTCTCGCGCCCGCCGTACTCGTTGGGCACCCACTCGCCGGCCTTCCGAGAGTAATCGCGGTAGATCATGGAGGCGACCGCGTCCACCCGCAGCCCGTCGACGTGATAGCGCTCCAGCCAGAACACCGCGTTGGCGATGAGGAAGTTGGCCACCTCGCGGCGGCCGAAGTTGAACACGCGGGTCCCCCAGTCCGGATGGTCGCGCAGGTGCGGATCGTCGTGCTCGTAGAGGTGGGTGCCGTCGAAGAAGGAGAGACCGTGCGCGTCCTTCGGGAAGTGTGCGGGCACCCAGTCCATGATGACGCCGATGCCCCGGCGGTGCAGCGTGTCCACGAAGGCCATGAAGTCGGCGGGGGTGCCGTAGCGGCGGGTCGGCGCGTAGTAGCCGAGGGTCTGATAGCCCCAGGATGGGTAGTAGGGATGCTCGGTGATCGGGAGCAGCTCCACGTGGGTGAAGCCCATGTCGCTCACGTAGTCGGCGAGCTGCTCGGCAATCTCGCGGTAGCCGGGGATCCGGCCGTCCGGGCGCCGCCACGAGCCGAGGTGCACCTCGTAGATCGCCATGGGACGGTGGAGCGCGTTCCGATGCTTGCGCTCGTCCATCCACTCCGCGTCGCCCCAGGCGAACCCGTTCAGGTCGGTCACCGCGGAGGCGGTGCGCGGCTCTTCGGACTCGAAGCCGAACGCGAGCGGATCCGTCTTCAGGGCGAGGAGCCCGCCGTCGCGCCCCAGGATCTCGTACTTGTAGCGAGCGCCGACCGCCACTCCGGGCACGAAGATCTCCCAGATCCCGTTGCCCGGGTGCAGGCGCATCGGCTGG
>DATFWA010000030.1:0-19708 GCA_035259825.1 Candidatus Methylomirabilota bacterium
CCCGAGCCGGACCGGCTCCTGATGCCGTGTCACAACATCCAGGACGAGCTGCACGCCAAGGACCCGGTCCGTCACTCACGCGATTCCCGCACCGCCTACTTCATCGATCCCAAGGATCTGCTGGCCATCGGCCGGCGCGAAGGGCAGGGCTATCGCGTGGCGACCATCTACCACTCCCACATCGACACCGGCGCCTACTTCTCGGCCACGGACCGGCAGAACGCGCTCATCAACGGCGAGCCCGCCTATCCCGACGCGGTCTACGTCGTGCTGTCGGTGGTCGATCGGCGTGTGGAGGACGTGGCCGCGTTCGTCTGGGATCCGTCGGCTCGCGATTTCGCGCCTGCCGAGTTCAAGGCCGCCTGATCGCGTGACCGGCTCCGATCATCTCTTCGAGCGCGCCCAGCGCCTCATGCCGGGAGGTGTCAACAGCCCGGTGCGGGCGTTCCGTGGCGTGGGCGGCGCGCCGTTCTTCGTGGCCCGCGGGGAAGGCGCCCGAGTGGTCGACGTCGAGGGGCGCTCCTACGTCGACTTCCTCGGCTCGTGGGGGCCACTGATCCTGGGGCACGCCGCGCCGGCGGTGGTGGAGGCGGTGAGCGAGGCGGTGCGACGCGGCACCAGCTACGGCGCGCCCACGCCGGGCGAGGTGGAGATGGCCGACCTCATCGGCCGCGCGGTGCCGAGCATGGAGATGGTGCGGCTGGTCTCGTCGGGAACCGAGGCGGGCATGAGCGCCATCCGGCTCGCGCGCGGCGCCACCGGCCGCGACTTCATCATCAAGTTCGACGGCTGCTATCACGGCCACGCCGACAGCCTGCTCGTGAAAGCCGGGTCCGGCGGCGCCACCTTCGGCGTGCCGGACAGCCTCGGCGTGCCGCCGGCTCTCGCGGCGCTCACGCTCACGGTGCCGTTCAACGATCTGGACGCGGTTCGGCGCCAGCTCGAGGCGCATCCCGAGCAGGTCGCGGCGGTGATCGTGGAGCCGGTGGCCGGCAACATGGGCGTGGTCCCACCCGCGCCCGGATTCCTCGTCGGCCTCCGAGATCTGACGACGTGGCACGGCAGCCTGCTCATCTTCGACGAGGTGATCACCGGGTTCCGGGTGGCGTGGGGCGGCGCGCAGGCCCGCTACGGTGTGCGGCCGGACCTGACCTGTCTCGGCAAGATCATCGGCGGCGGACTGCCGGTGGGCGCCTACGGCGGGTCGCGCCGGGTCATGGAGCGGGTGTCGCCGCTCGGCGGCGTCTACCAGGCGGGGACGCTCTCCGGGAACCCGCTCGCGGTGGCGGCCGGCCTCGCGACGCTGCGCGCGCTGGAGACGCCGGGGACGTACGAGCGGCTGGAAGCCCTCGGCGCTCGCGTCGAGCGTGACGTCGTCGACGCGGCCCGCGCGGCGAGCGTACCGGTGACCGTGAACCGCGTCGGCTCCATGCTGACCGTCTTCTTCACCGACGGTCCAGTGACCGACTACGCCTCCGCCAAGCGCGCCGATACCGTCCGCTACGCGCGTTACTTCCACGCGATGCGGGAAGGTGGCGTCTTTTTGGCGCCCTCGCAATTCGAGGCGGCCTTCGTCTCGCTCGCTCACCGTGACGAGGATCTGGCGGTGGCGGCCCGCGCCTGCCGCGAAGCGCTCGAGAAGGCCCGCTAGCCTCGTAGGAGTATTGACACTTCGTTTTTTCACGTGATAGGGTTCACAAGGTTGGAGCCCGGACACGCGTCGAAGAACTACCGGTCTTCATCCTCAGCACGCCTCGTAGCGGGAGAGCACGTCCACCGGGGCTGCGTCACCTGCCAATGCGAGTAGGGCGGAGGAGTGGATGAGTGCGATGGATCGCCGGTCGTTCTTCAAGATCGTGGCCACCACCGGCGCCGCTGCGGCGGCCGGCGGCTGCGGACCGTCGGCCGAGAAGCTCATCCCCTACGTGGTCCCGCCGGACAACATCGTCCCCGGCATCCCCGCGTACTTCGCGACGGTCTGCCGTGAGTGTCCATCGGGCTGCGGCGTCCTCGCCAAGAACCGGGACGGCCGCGTCGTCAAGCTCGAGGGAAACCCGGAGCATCCGACGAACACCGGTACGCTGTGCGTACGCGCACACGCGGGTCTGCAGGGCCTCTACCATCCCGATCGTTTCCGTGGCCCGCTGAGCGGCGGCAAGCCGGTCTCCTGGGACGAGGCCGAGAAGCAGCTCGCCGACAAGCTCGGCGCGCTCGCGCAGGGCCGACAGGGCGGGCGCATCGCGGTGGTGAGCGGGCTCGAGACGGGCAGCCTGGGCCGCTTGATGGACGAGTGGGTCCGTCTCGTGGGCGCGCGGCCCCGCATCGCCTACGAGCCGCTCGGCTACGAGCCGCTGCGCGCGGCCAGCCGAGTGGCGTTCGGGCGCGACGCGATTCCCGACTACGCGATCGGCGACTCGACCTACCTGGTATCGTTCGGCGCCGATTTCCTCGAGACCTGGCTGAACAGCGTGGGCTACACCGGGGACTTCTCTCGGATGCACGCCTTCTTCCAGGGTAAGCAGGGCACCTTCGTGGCGGTGGAGCCGCGCCTGTCCCTGACCGCGGCCAACGCCGACGAGTGGCTCCGCAACGCGCCCGGCACCGAGGGCCTGCTGGCCCTCGCGATGCTGAAGGTCATCCTCGACGAGGGATTGCAGGCCGCGGGCGCCGACGCCAACACGCTGCGCGCCGCCATCCGCTCGGCGGATATCGACGCCGCCGCGACCGCGTCCGGCGTTCCGGCCGAGAGCATCAAGCGCATCGCGCGGGAGCTGGCGAAGGCGAAGGGCGGGCTGGTGGTCGGTGGCGGAATTGCCACCGCGGGCTCGACCGCAACCGACGCCCTCGTGGCGGTGAACCTGCTCAACGCCGCGATCGGGGCCGTCGGCCCCCGCGTGCGGTTCGGCCCCGCGTCGCCCTTCAGCCGGGTGAGCCCGTACTCGGACATGACCGCGCTCACCCAGGCGATGGCCGGAGGTCAGATCGAAGTGCTGGTGCTGGTCGACGTCAACCCGGTCTACGCCATGCCGCCGAAGTCGGGCTTCGCGGAGGCGCTCGGCAAGGTGCCGCTGGTCGTGGCGCTGGCCGGCCGGCCGAGCGAGACGACGGCGCGCGCTCACCTCGTCCTGCCGATCCTGCACTCGCTGGAGTCGTGGGGTGACTACATGGCCGAGGACGGCGTGCTCGGGCTGATGCAGCCCACGATGGGCCCGGTGCAGATCGAGGGCAAGGCGGTCCAGGCCCGGGCCACCGGCGACGTCCTGTTGAGCGCGGGCCGCAAGGCGCTCGGGCTCGAGGAGGGCAAGGGGCCCCTCCGATGGGCCTCCTTCCAGGACTTTCTCCGGGACGAGTGGCAGAAGGTGGCGCGCGACTACGGAAGCAATGCCCCGTTCGCCGATTTCTGGGACGCCGCGCTACGGCGGGGCGGCGTGTGGCGGACTCCGACGACGCCGGCCGTCTCGATCCGTCCCGAGGCCGGGCGCATCCAGCCAGGCGCGCCAAAGCTCGAGGGTGATGGCTCGCACGTACTCGTGGTCTACCCCTCGAGCCGGTTCTACGACGGGCGCGGCGGCGATCGGCCGTGGCTGCAGGAGATCCCCGACGGGATGACCCAGGTGGCCTGGGATTCGTGGGCCGAGATTCCCACCGAGACGGCTCAGAAGATGGGCCTCAGACGCGGCGACCTGGTGAAGCTCACGTCTCCGCACGGGTCCATCGAGGTGCCGGCGTACCCGACCGATCTCATCCATCCGGGAGCGGTGGCGGTCGCGATGGGACTGGGCCACAAGTATCCGGGGGGCTTCGCGAGCCAGGGCATTCACGCCACCGGCACCGTGAGTCAGCCGAACTATCTGAACGGCGGCGCCAATCCGATCGAGCTGCTCTCGGGCGCCCCGGATCCGGCCTCGGGCGGGCTGCCGCATCTCTCGGTGAAGGTCACGCTCGCAGCAACCGGCGGGCGCCGACCGCTCGCCGTCCCGCAGGCCACGTTCAACCAGGATGATCGCGAGATCGCCCAGTGGGTCGGGCTCGGTCCCGCGCGCGAGCTCGAGCTGCGCGGCAAGGCGCCCGAGCACGCGAGCCATCCGACGATGTATCCCCCCGTCAAGTACCCGGAGTACCGGTGGGGCATGTCGGTGGACGTCGACCGCTGCACCGGCTGCCAGGCCTGCATCCTCGCGTGCCAGACCGAGAACAACGTGCCGACCGTCGGCAAGGCCCAGGCCGCCTACGGACGCATCCAGCACTGGCTGCGCGTCGAGCGGTGGCAGGAAGGAACGGCGGCCAAGCCGGTCAACATGTTCCTGCCGATGTTCTGCCAGCACTGCGAGGTCGCTCCGTGCGAGCCGGTCTGCCCGGTCTACGCGGCCTACCACACCCGCGAAGGACTCAACGGCCAGGTCTACAACCGGTGCGTGGGCACCCGGTACTGCGGCAACAACTGCCCGTACCACGTGCGGAAGTTCAACTGGTTCAACTACACGTGGGCGGCGCCGCTGGACCAGCAGCTGAACCCCGACGTGACCGTGCGCCAGCTCGGCGTGATGGAGAAGTGCACGATGTGCGTCCAGCGCACCGTGGCGGCCAAGGACGCCGCGCGGGAGGTCGGTCGCATGGTCAAGGACGGGGACATGCAGACGGCCTGTCAGCAGACCTGCCCGACCCAGGCGATCACGTTCGGCAACCTCAAGGACGGCGGCGCCCTCGTGTCGAAGCTCTCTGCTTCGCCCCGCGGCTATCACGTGCTTGAAGAGCTGGGGACGACGCCGGCGGTGACGTATCTGAAGAAGGTGGTCCGGGCCGAGCCTGCGGGCGGGCACGGCAAGGGCGGCCACTGATGAGCGCGCCTCCCGCCCATTCCGCGACCGCTCCGGCTCAGGTCACCTGGGCCGACGTCAACCGTGACGTCATCCGTACCGTCGGCATGCCGGGCGACCGGTACTTCGCCTGGATGTGCCTGGTCGCGCTCACCCTCGCCTGCGGGGTCGCCGCCTGGGCCTGGCAGATCTACGTCGGCATCGGGGCGGCCGGCAAGCGGACTCCGCAGATGTGGGCGATGTACATCACCACCTTCGTGTTCTGGATCGGTATCGGCCACGCGGGCACCCTGATCTCCGCGGTCCTCTACCTCTTCCGCGCCAGGTGGCGCACGTCGATCTACCGAGGCGCGGAGGCCATGACCGTCTTCGCCGTCATGACCGCGGGACTCTTCCCGCTGATCCACGCCGGCCGCATGTGGTTCGCCTACTGGCTGATGCCGTACCCCAACCAGCGCTACCTCTGGCCGAACTTCAAGTCGCCGCTGGTGTGGGATGTGTTCGCGATCTCGACGTACCTGACCATCAGCGTGGTCTTCTTCATCGTGGGCCTGGTGCCCGACATCGCGGCGCTCCGCGACAACTCCACCGGCATCAAGCGGAAGATCTACGCGGTGCTGTCGCTCGGATGGGAAGGCTCGGACCAGCAGTGGCGGCACTACCGGCGGGGCTACGGGCTCCTGGCCGCCCTGGCCACCCCGCTCGTGCTCTCGGTGCACAGCGTGGTGTCGTTCGACTTCGCGATGGCCCTGGTGCCGGGCTGGCACTCGACCCTGTTCGCTCCTTTCTTCGTCGACGGCGCAATCTTCTCCGGCTTCGCGATGGTCCTCGTGCTGATCCTCCCGATGCGGTACTTCTTCAACTGGTACCCGTACATCACGGATCGGCACCTCGACGCGATGGCGAAGCTGACCCTGGTGACGAGCCTGGTGCTGACCTACTTCTACGTGTGCGAGGTGTTCGTCGCCTGGTACAGCGGCGACCACTTCGAGCGGGCCAGCGTGTTCGCGAAGGCCACCAAGGAGTACGCGTGGGCGTACTGGGGCATGTACTTCTGCAACTGCCTCGTCCCGCTCGTGCTGCTCTCCCGCCGGGCCCGGGTCAATTCGGTGGTGCTGTACGTGGTCTCGATCTTCGTGCTGATCGGGATGTGGCTCGAGCGCTTCAACATCATCGTGCCCGGCCTCGGCCACGACTTCTATCCGTACACCTGGGGCACATACTATCCGACGATCACGGACTCCACGATCATCGTCGGCTCCTTCGCCTGGTTCTTCATCCTGTTCCTCGGGTTCATCCGGGTGATGCCCTCGCTGTCCATCGTGGAGGTCAAGGAAGTGCTGCCGCACCCCCTCAAGCACGGTGCCCACGGGGCCCACCACTGAGATGACCACCGCGAGCGTGCTGGGCGTCTTCGCGCACGTGGATACCACGGTGCAGGCCATCCGCGATCTGCGCGCGCAGGGCTTCTCCGATCTCACGGTCTACACTCCGGTGCCGGTGGAGGAGATAGAGCACGAGGTCGAGAAGGTGCGGCCGCTGTCCGCGGTGCGGCTCTTCACGCTGGTCGGGGCGCTGACCGGCACCGCCACCGGCTTCTTCCTCACCATCTGGTCGTCGCTCAAGTGGGAATTGGTGACGGGCGGCAAGGCCCCGGTGTCCATTCCGCCGTTCGTGATCATCGCCTTCGAGCTGACGATCCTGCTCGGGGGCCTCGCGAGCGCGCTCGCCATCCTGGTGCTCGGCCGCCTCCCGAAGCTGACCCCGTCGCCGACCTACGATCCGCGCTTCAGCGTGGACCGCTTCGGCGTCGCGGTGGCGTGTCCGCCCGAGAAGGTCGAGTCGGTCCAGTCGGTGCTGTCGGCGGCGGGAGCGGAAGAGGTGCGGCGATGATGAAGTACGTGTTCCTCCTCACCCTGCTGCTCGTGGGAGGAATCGGCGCGGTGCTCGCCGGCATCGTGGGCTACCGCTGGATGCACAACATGTTCTATACGCAGCGGATCATGCCGGGCGAGTACAACTACTCGATGCCCACCGGGAGCCTGCCGCGCAACGGCGGCCAGCTCTATCATTCGCCGGCCGATCGCGAGGCGGCCGCGACCCGGCGCAATCCAGTGGCGGCCAACGCGGAGTCGGTGCGCAAGGGCTCCGAGCTCTACGCCATCTACTGCACGCCCTGCCACGGGGCCTCGGGTCGCGGCGACGGGCCCGTCTCGACCAAGTTCGTGCCACCCGCCGACCTGACCAACCCCGAGCTGCACAAGGTCAGGACGGACGGCTACTGGCAGAGCTATCTCTCGGCGGGCGGCGCGGTGATGCCGTCCTATGCCGAAGCGCTCTCTCCCGACGAGCGCTGGCACGTCGTCAATTTCCTGCGGACGCTGGCCAAGAAATGAGCACGACGCTCTCCACCGGGACCGCTCCGTCGAGGACCATGCACCCGTTCCTGGTGCTGCTGGCGATCGTCGGGATCGTGGCCTTCCTCTACGGCGTTACCCAGGGACAGTCCACGCGGGTCTGGGGCATCTACCTCGTGAACTTGCTGTTCTGGTCGAGCCTGGCCATCACCGGGCCCGCGGTGGCCGCGATGATCCAGGTGACAGAAGGCCGGTGGTCGCCGACCATCAAGCGGATCGCGACCACCACCGCCGGATTCCTGCCGATCTCGTTCGTGGGCTTCGTGGTGCTCTTCTGGGGACGTACCGCGCTCTATCCGTGGGTGACCGAGCCGCTGCCCATCAAGGCGGTCTGGCTCAACGTGCCGTTCATGGCCCTGCGGATCGGCATCGGGGTGCTGCTGCTGTACTGGCTCGCCATGCGGCTCGTGAAGGAAGTGCTGACGGAGGATCAGCCGGGGCACGACACCCAGGCCGCGGTGGACCGCCGGTTCCGTCTCGCCTCGGTCCTGCTCGTCCTATACGTGGTCGTGCTGTCGCTCTGGGGCTTCGATCTGTTGATGTCGCTCGACCCGCGCTGGTACAGCGGGCTCTTCGGCGGGTACTACGTGGTGACGTCGATGTACACTGGCTTCGGCCTCGTCACCTACCTCACGATCCGCTCCAATGAGAAGGGCGTCACCCGCGTCGCACCCCCCGCGATCCAGGACGTGGCGAAGCTGACTTTCGCCCTGTCCGTCTTCTGGATGTACTTCTTCTTCTCCCAGTACCTGGTCATCTGGTACGGCAACGTGCCCGCCGAGACGCGCTACGTGGCCCGCCGCTTCTTCGGCCAGCCGTGGGGCTACATCGCGTGGGCGATCTTCATCATCGGCTGGCTGATCCCGTTCTCGTATCTGCTCAAGCGCCTGACCGGGCGCCCGCCCGACCGCCACCAGGTCTTCAAGGTCATCCTGTTCTTCGGGTGGATCGCCATCTTTTTCGAGCGCATGCTGCTCGTGTTCCCCTCGCTGCTGCGGGACAACACGGTGCCGATCGGGCCCGTCGAGGTCCTCGTCACCCTGGGCTTCTTCGCGCTGTTCATGCTGAGCCGCAACTGGTTCCTCGCTCGCTACAAGCCGGTCCTGAACCTGCCCCGGTAGCTCAGGCCGCGAGCGCGGCGGCGGCGCGGTAGAATACGCGGCGTGATCTCCGTCGAAGAGGCGCTCGACCGCATTCTCTCTCGCGTAGCCCCCCTGGGCGACGAGCGCGTCACGCTTCCCGCCGGCCTGCGCCGCGTCCTCGCCGAGGACGTCGACAGCCCCCGCGACATGCCGCCGTGGCCGGCGTCCTCGATGGACGGCTACGCGCTTCGCAGCGATGACACCCGCGCGGCGGCTGCCGAGTCTCCCGCCCGCCTCGCGGTGGCCGGGCGCGTGCCCGCGGGCGCGATGGCCGAGCGGCCGCTCCGGGCCGGCGAGACCTTCCGGATTTTCACGGGCGCGCCGCTGCCCGAGGGGGCGGACTCGGTGATCCCGCAGGAAGACGTCACCGAGCAGAGCGGCGCGCTGCTGGTGCCTCGTCGCGTGAGTGCGGGAGACTTCGTGCGGCCACGCGGCGAGGACATGGCGCGGGGCGATCGAGTGCTCGAGCGGGGGCGCGTGCTCAGCGCGGCCGACATCGGCCTGCTCGCCACCGTCGGACGGGCGCGGGTGAGCGTGATCCGCCGGCCGCGCGTCGGCATCCTGTCGACCGGCGACGAGCTGGTCGATCTCGGCGGGCGCATCGGGCCCGGCCAGATCCCGAACTCCAACAGCTACTCCCTGGTGGCTCAGGTGCTCGAGGTGGGAGCCGAGCCGGTGAGCCTGGGCATCGCGGGAGATCGCCTGGAAGACATCGAGGGCCGGCTCCGCTGGGGGCTGGGCTGCGATCTGGTGATGTCCTCTGCGGGCGTCTCGGTCGGCGAGCACGATTTCGTGAAGGACGCGCTGACCCGTCTGGGGGCCGAGCAGCACCTCTGGCTCGTGGACATGCGTCCGGGCAAGCCGATCGCGTTCTCCACGATCCCGCAGGATGGCAAGGCCGCGCTCGCGCTCTTCGCGCTGCCGGGCAATCCCGTCTCGGCCATGGTCACCTTCGAGCTCTTCGTGCGGCCCGCCATCCTCCGCATGGCGGGCCACCAGCGTCTACAGCGCCCGACGATCACCGCCCGCGCGCTCGCCCCGATCAAGAACGGCGACAGCCGCCGCGGCTATCTGCGCGTGACCCTCACGTCGGACGGCGACGGCTACGGCGCCCGCCTCACCGGCACCCAGAGCTCGGGCGTCCTCCGCTCCATGGTCGCCGCCGACGGCCTCGCCATCGTCCCCGGCCGAACCACGATCGAGTCAGGTCAACCGGTGAAAGTGATCGTCCTCCGCGAAGGCCTGTAGCACCACGCGGGAAGGGCGGGAGGTGTGGCCGCGGCGCGGGGTAGTGGCTCGACGGACCCGTTCCTGCCAACGATCGCCAGGAACCTCTGCCTTACAGATTGGGAACTGCTACCCGCGAGGTGACGAGATCGCGCCTCGTGGTCCGCGAGCCACTACCCCGCGCCGCGGCCACACCTCCCGCCCGTTCTCGCCGCCGCGCGAGTTCAGGATTTGCGCAAGAACATCCACCAGAGGGTGAGGGAGGCTCCGGCGCACATCGAAGCGAATGTCAGGAGGCTGCCGACGGCGAGCGTGGCGGAGTTGGTGAGGCCCTGGTTGATGTTGCAGCCTTCGGCGACCAGAGCGGCCGCGCCCATGAGGAGCCCGCCGCCGAAGATCTTGGCGAGGCTGGCCGCCGCCGGCCACTTCCAGCCGAAGGTCCCGGTGGTCCAGGCGGCGATGAACGCGCCGACCGGGACCCCGAGCGCCATCAGCATGCTCCAAGTCACGCGGTTCGGATAGCCGACCATCGGGTAGGTGAGGAGGTAACCGGTGTTGGCCGCGAACGTGATGCCCACCGGACGGTCGCCGATCGCGGAGGCCCACCAGCCGACCGCGATCATCACGCCCACCGCGACCCCAGTGACCGGCCACGGCCACTTGCCGTGCTCGGGCTCGCGGGGACCGCGACGGAGCCAGATGGCGCCCAGCACGACGAGCGCGGCGATCACGATCCACGGGGAGATGCCGGTGACGCTGGCCAGCGTGACCGCGCCGCCGTCTCCCAGAGAGATGACCGGCTTCTGCAGCAGCGTGCGAATCGGAGCCAGGATGCCGATGCCCGCAGTGGTGGCGCCGATCGCGAATCCCATGAGCACGACCACCGCGCCAGCCGCGCCCTCGCCGACCCGGTACCACGTGCTGCCCGAGCAGCCGCCGGAGAGGATCATCCCGATCCCGAACAGCAACCCGCCCACCACGTTCGACAGCCACCGCAAGGGCCGGAGTGGGATGTCGACGAGGCCGAGCGCCTCGATGATCTGGACGCCGACCATCGCGACCAGCAAGGCCAGGAGATAGGCGCGCAAGATGTTGCCGTCGCGCATCAGGACGGCATTGGAGAGCGCACGGGTCAGGCAGAATCCGCCGCGCTGGATGACGTAGCCGAAGACGATGCCGACGGACAGCGCCGAGACGAACAGCATCCAGGGCAGGTCGTCCATCGCGACGCCATGCTAGCGGAAAGCCAAATGGCAGTCAAAGTCTCGTGAAAATTGACTTTTCGAGAATCGAGGTGGTACGGTCGGGTCCATGTCGTCCCGCTCCATCCTCCTGGCCGGACTCGGCGTCCTCGCGGTGGCGACGGCCGGCTGCGGCTCTGCGGAGAAGACGCGCCGGGAGGCCGAGATGGCCGCGCTCGTCAAGCAGGTCGAGGAGCTGAGGAAAGGTCAGGAGCAGACGCGCAAGGAGGTTGCCCGCCTGGCCGGCGAGCTCAAAGCGCTCGACGCCCAGGCCGCGTTCCTGGTGGGAGAGGCGAAGACCTCCGCGCAAGAGCGCGAGCAACTGAAGGGCGCCTCCCTGCAGCAGGCCGAGGCCCTGCGATCACTGCGCACGGCGCTGGACGAGACCAATCAGAAGGTGGCCGCGCTCAGTGTACCGCAGCCGGCCGCGCCCGCGGCGAAGCCGACGACGCCGTCGGGAGGCCGCGACGTCACGCCCGAGAATCTGTACGCCCAGGCGATGGCGACCTTTCGCGCGGAAGAGCACGGCCAGGCGGTGATCGAATTCACCGAGCTGATCGACAAGTTTCCCAAGCACGCCCTCGCGGCGAGCTCGCAGTACTGGATCGGCGAGGCCTACTATCGGCAGCGCGACTTCAACCAGGCGGTGACCGAGTTCCAGAAAGTGCCCGATCTCTATCCTCAGAGCGGACCCGCCGCCGAAGCACTGCTGAAGGTCGGCCTGTGCTACCGCGCGCTACACGACGTGCCACGCGCGCGTGAGACGTGGGAGCAGGTGCTCAAGTCGTATCCGAAAAGTGACGCCGCCGCGCAGGCTCGCACGCTGATCTCCTCGCTCGGAGCTTCCGGTCGCCCGGCGCGGTGACCGGCTCCGGGTAGTTTTGACCGACTCCGGTCGTCCGGTATACTGAACCGCACGCTGCAATTTCCCATCCAAAGGCGTGAGGACGACGATACACGTGATGCGTGAGGGTATCCACGACGAGACGGTGCTCACGCTCGGACGCGAGGACGCGGAGTATCCTGCGCTCCTGCGTCCGGTGCCGACCGCGCCCGCGTCGCTGCACGTCCGCGGCCGTCTCGTCGAGGGCGATGCGCTCGCGGTGGCGCTGGTGGGATCGCGTCGCGCGACGCCCTACGGGCTCGCGGTGGCCGAGACGATGGCCGCGGACCTCGCAGCGCGCGGGGTCACCATCGTGAGCGGCCTCGCCCGCGGAGTGGACAGCGCCGCCCACCGCGGTGCGCTGCGGGTGGGCGGACGCACCATCGCGGTGCTCGGCTCGGGCGTCGACGATGTGTATCCGCCCGAGAACCGGCGCCTCGCCGACGAGATCGCGAGGCAGGGCGCGCTCGTGTCGCAGTTCCCTCCGGGTACGCCGCCGCTGCCGCAGAACTTCCCGACCCGCAACGCGGTGATTGCAGGGCTGTCGCTCGCGGTGGTGGTGATCGAGGCGGCGGAGCGGAGCGGCTCGCTCATCACTGCGCGGCTAGCCGCGGAGCTGGGCCGCGAGGTGCTCGCGGTGCCGGGGCGGGTGACCGCGCCGGAGAGCCGCGGAGCCAACCGGCTGATCCAGGACGGGGCCGCTCTCGCGCTCGGCTGGGACGACGTGGTCGCGGCCCTTCCCGACCGCTGGAGGTCCTGCATTGACACGGCTGCGACGATGACACCCGCGGCGGCCGGACCCGGCGAAGCCGACGACGAGCCGAGCCGGACCATCCTGTCGCTGCTGGGAGAAGACCCGGTCGACATCGACCGCGTGATCGAGCAAAGCGGGCTCGGCGCGGCGCGGGTCTCGGCCGCGCTGCTCGACCTCGAGCTCGGCGGTCGGGTGCGCCAGATCGAAGGCAAGCGGTTCGTCCGCGTGGCCCTCGGATAGGAGACGCAGTGGCGAAGCGAGGACTGGTAGTGGTGGAGTCGCCCACCAAGGTCAAGACGATCCAGAAGTACCTGGACTCGAAGTACGTCGTCAAGGCCTCGATGGGACACGTCCGCGATCTGCCCAAATCCAAGCTCGGCGTGGACGAGAAGAAGGGCTTCAAGCCGGAGTACAAGGTGCTGCCCGCCAAGAAGAAGGTCCTCGACGAGCTGAAGAAGGCCGCCGAGAAGGCCGACTCGCTATACATCGCGACCGACCCGGACCGGGAAGGTGAGGCCATCGGTTGGCACCTGGCTCACGAGCTGGGCATCAGCAAGTCGAAGACGCACCGGATCATGTTCAACGAGATCACGGAGCGTGCGGTCAAGGCCGCCTTCCAGCATCCGGGCAAGATCGACTCCAACAAGGTCAACGCCCAGCAGGCCCGGCGGGTGTTGGACCGGCTGGTCGGCTACAAGCTCTCGCCGCTGCTGTGGGAGAAGATCCGCCGCGGGCTGTCGGCCGGGCGCGTGCAGTCGGTGGCGGTGCGCCTGATTACCGAGCGCGAGCGCGAGATCGCCGCGTTCGTGCCGGTGGAGTACTGGTCGATCCGCGCCCGGCTCAAGGGCAAGAACCCGCCCGACTTCACCGCGACCCTCAAGGAAGTGGACGGCCAGAAGGCCGACCTGCCCAACGAGGCCGCGACCATGGCGGTGATGACCGCGCTGCACGGCGTGGCCTGGACCGTGAAGTCGGTGACCCGCGGGGAGCGGCGACGGAACCCGGCGCCGCCCTTCATCACCTCGACGCTGCAGCAGGACGCCAGCCGCAAGCTCCACTTCAGCGCCAAGAAGACGATGATGGTGGCCCAGCAGCTCTACGAGGGCGTCGAGCTGGGTGAGGAGGGCGCGGTCGGCCTCATCACCTACATGCGCACCGACGCGGTGCGGGTGGCCACGGAGGCGCAGGAAGAGGCGCGCCAGTGGGTCACCGGGCGGCTGGGACTCGAGTACCTGCCCGACGCGCCCCCCGTCTACAAGGCGAAGAAGAGCGCGCAGGAGGCCCACGAGGCCATCCGCCCGAGCTCGGTGGAGCGCGAGCCGAAGGCGATGGCCCGCTTCCTCAACCGAGATCAGCTCGCGCTCTACCGTCTGATCTGGGAGCGGTTCCTGGCCAGCCAGATGCTGCCCGCGGTCTACGACACGGTGGCGGCCGACATCCAGGCCGGCCACTGCACGTTCCGGGCGCAGGGCTCGACGCTGAAGTTCGCCGGCTTCACCGCGGTGTACATCGAGTCGCGCGAAGCCACCGACGAGACGCCAGAGGAGGAAGCGGAGGCGGTGGTGCCTCCGCTGACGGTGGGGGAGATCCTGAAACTGCTCGCGCTCGATCCCAAGCAGCACTTCACCCAACCCCCGCCGCGTTACACCGAGGCCTCGCTGGTGAAGGTGCTGGAAGAGCGGGGGATCGGACGTCCGTCCACGTACGCGCAGATCCTGGGCACGATCCAGGATCGCGGCTACGTGCGCCGCGAGCGCGGCACGCTGTTCCCGACCGATCTGGGTGTGCAGGTCACCGACATGCTGGTGCCGCACTTCCCCGAGGTCATGGACGTCGAGTTCACCGCGCAGCTCGAGGAGTCCCTCGACAAGATCGAGGACGGCGACGCCGACTGGGTCAAGACGGTCGAGGCTTTCTACAAGCAGTTCTCGCGCGATCTGAAGGCGGCCGGCAAGAAGATGGAGAACGTCAAGGTCGGGGTGGACGCCGGGCAAGAGTGCCCGGAGTGCGGCAAGCCTTTGCTCGAGAAGTGGGGCCGCTTCGGCAAGTTCCTGGCGTGCTCGGCCTATCCTGACTGCAAGTTCACCAAGGATCTCGGCGGCGGGCGCGAGCGACCCGCCGATGAGCCCACCGACGAGATCTGCCCGACCTGCGGCCGGCCGATGGTGATCAAGCACGGCCGCTTCGGAAAGTTCATCGCCTGCTCGGGCTATCCCGAGTGCAAGACCACCAAGCCGATCACGCTGGGCATCACGTGTCCGCAGCCCGATTGCGGCGGTCAGCTGGTGGAGAAGCGGACGCGCAAGGGCAAGACCTTCTACGCCTGCACCAACTATCCCACCTGCACCTTCGCGGTCTGGACGCGGCCGGTCCCGGAGCCGTGCCCGAAGTGCGCGGCGCCGTTCCTGACCGAGCGCATCGCCCGCGGCGGCAAGATCACCCGGCAGTGCATCCGGGAGGAGTGCGGCTACAAGCAGGAAGTGGCTCCCACGGTCGCGTGAGGAGTCGCCCGGATCCGTCGGCTATGGACGCGGCGGTCGGCTCGTTCCTCGAGTACCTGGGTGTCGAGCGCGGAGCCTCGCCGCACACCCTGCGTAGCTACGCGACCGACCTGACCGAGTTCACCTCATTCCTTGCCGTCGAGAAGATCGGAGGGCTCGCCTCCGCCGACACCCGCGCGGTCCGTGCCTTCCTGGCGCACCTGCACCGGCGGCGGCTCTCCAAGGCCACCATCGCCCGCAAGCTGGCCGCGGTGCGGAGCTGCTTCCGCTTCCTTGCGCGGCGGGGCGCCCTCGAGGTCAATCCGGCCCGGCAGGTGCGGAGCCCGCGGCTCGGCCGGCGGCTGCCGTCGGTGCTCCCGAAGGACGAGGCGACCCAGCTGCTGGACGCGGTGCCCGAGCCCACGGCGGCGGGGACGCGCGATCGGGCCCTGCTCGAGCTGCTCTACGCGAGCGGACTGCGCGTGGCCGAGGGCTGCGGCCTCGATCTGGACGACCTCGACGAGGCCCGGCGCACCGTCCGGGTGCTGGGCAAGGGCGACAAGGAGCGCGTGGTCCCGGTGGGCGAGACCGCGCTGGCGGCCCTGGACACCTACCTGGCGCTACGCGGCCGGCAGCGCGGGCCGCTCTTCCTCAACGCGCGGGGCGGGCGGCTCACTCCGCGCAGCGCCCATCGCATCGTGAAGCGGCTGGCGCGTCGGGCAGGGATCAGCCAGCGGGTGACGCCGCACACACTCCGCCACAGCTTCGCCACGCACATGCTGGGCGAGGGCGCCGACCTGCGCCTGATCCAGGAGCTGCTCGGCCACAGCCGCCTCTCGACGACGCAGCGCTACACCCACGTGAGCCCGGAGCACCTCATGCGGGTGTACGATGCGGCGCATCCCCGAGCGACCTGACGAGGAGCGGTCGAGCGCCACGATGTCCGAAGACCTCCGGCGGATGCATCCGGCCAGCGCGATCCACGCGACCACCGTGGTGTGCGTGCGACACCGCGGCCGCGTGGCGGTGGCGGGCGACGGGCAGGTGACCGTCGGCCAGACCATCATGAAGGCGGGCGCCCGCAAGGTCCGCAAGATGCACCACGATCGCGTACTGGCCGGCTTCGCGGGGGCGGCCGCCGACGCCTTCACCCTCTTCGCGCGATTCGAGGCGAAGCTGGAAGAGCACCGCGGCAACCTGGCCCGGGCCGTGGTGGAGCTGGCCAAGGAGTGGCGCATGGACCGCGTGCTGCGCCGGCTGGAGGCGCTCCTCGCGGTGGCCGACGCGGACTCGACCTTCATCGTGTCCGGCACCGGTGACGTGATCGAGCCCGACGACGGGCTCGTCGGCATCGGCTCGGGTGGGCCGTTCGCCCTCGCGGCTGCGCGTGCTCTTTGCGCCCACTCCACGCTCGAGGCACCCGAGATCGCCGAGCAATCTCTCCGCATCGCGGCGGGCATCTGCGTCTACACCAACGACCAGATCACGGTGCTGACCCTCTGATGAGCGACATGACCGGGCTCACCCCCGCGCAGATCACCGCCGAGCTGGACCGCTACATCGTCGGGCAGGGCAAGGCCAAGCGCGCGGTCGCGATCGCGCTACGCAATCGCTGGCGGCGCCAGAACCTGCCCGCCGAGCTGCGGGACGAGGTCGCGCCGAAGAACATCATCATGATCGGGCCCACCGGGGTCGGGAAGACCGAGATCGCCCGCCGGCTGGCCAAGCTGGCGCAGGCGCCGTTCCTCAAGGTCGAAGCCTCCAAGTACACCGAGGTCGGCTACGTGGGCCGCGACGTGGAGTCGATGATCCGAGACCTCACCGAGCTGGCGGTGACCATGGTGAAAACGGAGATGGCCGCGGCGGTGCGCGAGCGTGCCGAAGGCCTGGCCGAGGAGCGGCTGCTCGACCTGCTGCTGCCGCGCCGTCCCGGCGAGGCGTTCGTCAGCGGCACGCTGGAGGAGGTCTCGCCCGACGCCTCCCGCGACGCCACTCGGGACAAGCTGCGCGGCCAGCTGCGCACCGGCAAGCTCGACGAGCGCCTCATCGAGATGGACGTGCAGGCCAGCGCGGGCCCCATGTTCGAGGTGTTCCCAGGTCAGGGCATGGAGGAGATCGGGATCAACCTGAAGGACATGCTCTCGAACCTGATGCCCGGCCGCACGCGGCGCCGGCGGGTGAAGGTCGGGGAGGCGCGCCGGCTGCTGGCCCAGGAGGAGGCCCAGAAGCTGGTGGACGTCGACGAGGCGGTGGGCCAGGCGATCCGACGGGTCGAGAACTCCGGCATCGTCTTCCTCGACGAGCTCGACAAGATCGCGGGGCGCGAAGGCGGCCGGGGTCCCGATGTCTCGCGCGAAGGGGTGCAGCGGGACCTCCTGCCCATCGTGGAGGGCTCGACGGTCACAACCAAGTACGGCATGGTCCGGACCGATCACATCCTGTTCATCGCGGCCGGCGCCTTTCACGTGGCCAAGCCGGCCGACCTGATTCCAGAGCTGCAAGGCCGGTTCCCGATCCGGGTGGAGCTGGAGCCCTTGACGCGGCAGGATTTTATCCGCATTCTGAGCGAACCTCAGAACGCCCTGATCCGGCAGTACGTGGAGCTGTTGAGGACGGAAGGAGTGACCCTCCGCTTCACGGAGGACGCGGTGGAGGCCATCGCGGACATCGCGTCCACGGTGAACCAGCGGGGCGAGAACATCGGGGCCCGGCGGCTGTACACGGTCATGGAGCGGCTGCTGGAGGACGTGTCCTTCGACGCGCCGACGCTGGCCGGGCGGGAGCTGGTCATCGACGCCGAGTACGTGCAGGCGCACCTGGCCGACGTGGTGAAGGACGAGGACCTCTCTCGCTACATCTTGTGAGGACGGCGAGCGTCATGGCGATCCCGGAGCTGGTCCAGCGGGCCGAGGTGCTGATCGAGGCGCTGCCGTATATCCGCGCCTTCCAGGGCAAGACCCTCGTGATCAAGTACGGGGGCGCGGCGATGGAGCAGGCGGACCTCAAGGAGCAGTTCGCCAAGGACGTCCTGCTGCTGCGCCTGGTCGGCATCCGTCCGGTGATCGTGCACGGGGGCGGTCCGCAGATCGGCTCGCTCATGAAGCGGCTCGGCAAGGAGCCGCGCTTCGTGGGCGGGATGCGGGTCACCGACGAGGAGACGGTGCAGATCGTGGAGATGGTGCTGGTCGGCAAGATCAACAAGGAGATCGTCGGCCTGATCAATCTCCACGGCGGTCGGGCGGTGGGGCTGTCTGGCAAGGACGCGAGCCTGCTGCGGGCCCACAAGCGCCTGCACCGGATGCCCGACGGCACCTCGGCCGACATCGGTCTGGTCGGCGAGGTGGAGTCGGTCAACCCGGAGCCGATCCGCCTCCTCGAGGAGAACGGGTTCATCCCGGTGATCGCGCCGGTCGGTGTCGGAGCGGAGGGGGAGACCTACAACATCAACGCGGACCTGGTGGCGGGCGACGTGGCCGCGGCCCTGTTCGCGGAGAAGCTGATCCACCTCACCGACGTCACCGGCATCAACGGAGAGGACGGCCGGCTCGTCTCCACGCTGACCAAGCGGGAGGCCGAGCGGCTGATCAAGGCCGGCATCATCGACGGAGGCATGCTGCCGAAGGTGGAGTCGTCGCTGCGGGCGCTGACCGGCGGGGCCCAGAAGGCCCACATCATCGACGGCCGCGTACCACACGCGATCCTGCTCGAGGTGCTCACCAAGGAAGGAATTGGTACTGAGATTGTTTTGTGAGCCGCAGCCGACGGCGAGGCGAACGCATGTGAAAGAGGGGCGCCGGTAGCAGCCGATGACGGCGAGGCGAACGCATGTGAAAGAGAGTTCGTGAGGGGCGAGAGAACATGACCGACACGAAGACCCTGATCGAGTGGGCGGACAAGCACCTGATGACCACCGCGAAGCGCAACCCGGTGGCGCTGGTGCGCGGCGAGGGCACGCGGGTCTGGGACAGCGACGGCAAGGAGTATCTGGACTTCACCGGCGGCATCGCGGTGACCGCGCTCGGCCACTCGCACCCCAAGGTGGTGGGGACAATGCGCGAGCAGGCGGCCACGCTGCTCCATGTGTCGAACCTGTTCTACATCCCGCAACAGACCCAGCTGGCCAAGCTGCTCTGCGATCACTCCTTCGCGGATCGGGTCTTCTTCTCCAACTCCGGAGCCGAGGCCAACGAGTCGGCGATCAAGCTCGCCCGCAAGTGGGCCAAGGAGCACGGGGCCAGCGACCGCGGCGACATCATCACGATGCGCGGAGGCTTTCACGGGCGGACCCTCGCCACCGTCACCGCCACCGCACAGGAGAAGTACCACCACGGCTTCGAGCCGCTGCCCGGCGGGTTCAAGTACGTGCCGTTCAACGATCTGCGCGCGGTGGAGCGCGCCATCGACAGCCGCACGGCCGCCGTCCTGGTCGAGCCGATCCAGGGCGAAGGTGGCGTCAACGTGCCGGCCGACGACTACCTGCCCGGGCTGCGCAAGCTCTGCGACGAGGCGGGCGTGCTCCTGATCTTCGACGAGATCCAGACAGGGATGGGCCGCACGGGGAAGCTCTGGGGGTATGAGCACGCCGGCGTGGCGCCCGACATCATGACGCTCGCCAAGGCACTTGCCAATGGCGTGCCCATCGGGGCGACGCTGTCCACCGAGGACGTGGCGCGCGCCTTCACCCCGGGCACACACGGGAGCACGTTCGGTGGGAATCCCTTCGCCACGGCGGTCGGGCTCACCGTCT
>DATFWA010000031.1:0-10332 GCA_035259825.1 Candidatus Methylomirabilota bacterium
TCTCCCCGCGAATCTCCCGCATGCGTTGCTGGGAGGCCTCGATGAGGGTCTGCTGGCTGGCCAGCCGGGCGCTCAAGGCGGAGAAGGTCGCCCGCTGGTTCCGGAGCGAGACGTAGTCGGGATAGATGAAGGCCAGCCCGAGCAGGGTCACCACGAAGCCACCTACCATGGCGCCGACCACCCAGCCGGGCACGGAGAGTCGCAGGACGCGACTCCCGTCGTCTCGCACCATCAGCAGGTTGAACTGCTTTGGCTTCCGCATCGTCTCCGTCAGCGCTTGAGAGGAACGACGGCCAGGTCCCGGCCGTTGATCTCACCCAGGGGGCTCGGCTTCGCCATCCGGCAGTGGCCCTCGAAGACCACGCCCTCTTCCACCACCACCACGGGGGCCTCGACGTCACCGTACATCCGCGCCGTCCGCTTGAGCTCGATCCGCTCGGTCGCCCGGACATTGCCTGTGACCTCGCCGCTCACCTGGACCCTCCCGGCCCGGATGTCCGCCTGCACGACCCCGCGCTCGCCGATGATCAGGGTGTCCTCCGAGCTGATCTCGCCCTTGAATCTGCCGTTCAGCATCACGGTGCCGCGGAACGTGTAACGGCCCTCCATCTCCGATCCCTCGTCGATGAAGGCCGTCAACTCGCTTCGTCGCGGTCGCTTGCCACGTCGCCTGAACATTGACCGTCCCCTCCGCTTGCGCTGCCCTGCTGTCTGCCGGGCTTTCGAGGTCCCGCGGGGCCTCGAGCAATAACTGCATGCACCGTATGCTGGAAGGGTGGGTGTTGGTTACGGTTTCGCCCGGTATGGCTTTCTAGCATGCGCTTTCTGAGGGTGTCAATCCCCCTCCCCGGTGGCCCGGAGTGCGCTGTATGTGCCCGCCATACAGGGTTTGTTGACACTTTTGCGACTCGCGAAGTAAGATCGGATTCCCTGGAGAACACCAATGGATGAGTTCTACCGGATCAAGCGTCTGCCGCCGTATGTCTTCGCGATCGTCAACGACCTGAAATCCAAGGCACGAGCCCGCGGCGAGGACATCATCGACCTCGGCATGGGCAACCCCGATCAGGCGACGCCGACGCACATCGTCGACAAGCTGGTGGAGGCCGCCCGCAACCCGCGCAACCACCGGTATTCGGCCTCCAAGGGCATCACCCGCCTTCGCAAGGCCGTCACCACCTGGTACCGGACTCGCTACGGGGTCGAGCTCGACCCTGAGACCGAGGCCATCGCCACCATCGGCGCCAAGGAGGGTATGGCCCATCTGGCTCTGGCGGTGCTCCAGCCCGGAGACGGGGCGCTGGTCCCGAACCCGACGTACCCGATCCACTCCTATTCCGTCGTCATCGCCGATGGCGATCTGCGGTCGGTGCCGCTCGTGCCCGGGGAGGACTTCTTCGCCCGGCTTCAGGAGACCGCCAGGCTGGCCTGGCCCAAGGCGAAGCTCCTGATCCTGTCCTTCCCCCACAACCCGACCACCGCCTGCGTGGACCGCGACTTCTTCGTGAAGGTGGTGGACTTCGCCCGGGAGCACCACCTCATGGTGGTGCACGACTTCGCCTACGCCGACTTCACCTTCGACGGGTACAAGGCGCCATCGTTCCTGGAGATTCCGGGGGCCAAGGAAGTGGGCGTCGAGATCTTCTCGCTGTCCAAGTCCTACAACATGCCGGGCTGGCGGGTGGGCTTCGTGTGCGGCAACTCGAAGATGGTCCACGCGCTCAGCCGCATCAAGTCGTACCTCGACTACGGCGCGTTCCAGCCCATCCAGATCGCCGCCATCATCGCGCTGGAGGGCGAGCAGGGCTGCGTCGGGGACATCGTCGAGCTGCATCGCAAGCGCCGCGACGTCCTGGTGGACGGCCTGAACAAGATCGGCTGGAAGGTGGAGAAGCCCAAGGGCACCATGTTCGTCTGGGCGCCCATCCCAGAGGAGTTCCGCAGCGTGGGCTCACTGGAGTTCTCCAAGCTGCTGATCCAGGAGTGCAAGGTGGCGGTCTCGCCCGGGATCGGCTTCGGCGAGTACGGCGACGGCCACGTCCGGTTCGCTCTCGTCGAGAACGAGCAGCGGATCCGCCAGGCCCTCCGCGGCCTCAAGACCCTCACCGGCCGGTAGCGCGCCGGGCACGATCCCGGGCCGCCCGACGCCAAGCCGCCCCGCGGCCCTCGATGGAGCCATGAACGAGATCAAGATCGCCCTTCTGGGGCTCGGCACGGTCGGCTGTGGTGTGGTCAAGATCCTCCAGAGCCACGGAGCCGAGATGTCCGAGCGCGCCGGCTGCCGGCTCACGCTCGGCCGCGTGGCCGACGCGGATCTCACCCGGCCGCGCGAGGGGCTGGATCTGAAGGCCCTGCCGCTGACCGCCGACGCTAACCAGGCCATCGACGACCCGTCGGTGCGCATCGTCATCGAGCTGATCGGCGGCCTCGAGCCGGCCCGCACCTTCATCCTGAAGGCCCTGCAGGCGGGTAAGCACGTGGTGACCGCCAACAAGGCGCTCCTGGCCCACCATGGCGACGAGCTATTCCAGGAGGCGCGGCGGAGCCGGGTCATGCTCGGCTTCGAGGCCGCGGTGGCCGGTGGCATCCCGTTGATCCGCGCGGTCAAGGACGGCCTGCCGGCCAACCGGATCCTATCCGCCTTCGGCATCGTCAACGGAACCTGCAACTACATCCTATCGAAGATGACCGACGAGGGCCGCGACTTCGGCGAGGTGCTGAAGGAGGCGCAGGCGCACGGTTACGCGGAGGCGGACCCCACGCTTGACATCGAGGGCCTCGACTCCGCCCACAAGCTGCAGATCCTCGCCACCCTGTCCTTCCGGACCGCGGTCGATCTCAAGGACATCTACACCGAGGGAATCACCGCCATCTCCCAGCAGGACGTGGTCAACGCGACGGAGCTCGGCTACCGGATCAAGCTGCTGGCGATCGCAAAGGCTTCCGAGGGCGCGCTCGAGGTGCGGGTACATCCGACCATGATCCCGGCCGCCTCGCCGCTGGCCGCCGTATCCGGCGTTTTCAATGCCGTGTTCATGACCGGCGACAACGTGGGCAACCTCATGTTCTACGGCCGCGGCGCCGGCCAGTTGCCGACCGCCTCGGCCGTCTGGTCCGATGCGCTCGAGATCGCGCGGCGCGAGGCTCACGGCATCCCCGCGCTCGAGTCCGACCTGCCGTCGCTCGGGCGGAATCCCCTGCCGCTCCGGCCGGTGGACGAGATCCGCTCCGCCTACTACCTGCGGGTCATGGCGCTGGACCGGCCGGGCGTCCTCGCGCAGGTCGCGGGCATCCTGGGCCAGAACGACATCTCGCTGGTGTCGGTGCTGCAGAAGGAGCGCGCGCGCAACGAGGCGGTCCCGGTCGTGATGATGACTCACGAGGCCCGGGAGCGCGACATGCGCGCAGCGCTGGCCGCCATCGACAAGTTGCCGGTGGTGGCCTCGCGCTGCACCATGATCCGCGTGGAGACATGACCGGACCGCGATCGGCCTCGGGGCTCGACCGCCCGGACACCGGGCTCGCGCAGCCCGGGCGCTGAGTCCGCCCACATGCCGTCGTCCGTACGGCTGGGGAAGATCCTCCTCGGCCTGGCGGTGAGCGCCGCGCTGCTCGTCTACTTCTTCTGGGACGTCGACCTCCGGGTCATCGCCGCCCGGCTACGCGAGACCCTGTGGACCTACATGGTCCTGAGCGTGGCGCTGGGCTTCCTGTCGCTCTGGATGCGGGCGGTGCGCTGGTATTACCTCTTCCCTCCGGACGCTCATCCCAGTCATCTCTTCCGGGCGCTGCTGATCGGCTACATGGGCAACAACCTGCTTCCCCTCCGCGCGGGCGAGCTCGTGCGCGTCTACGTGGTCACGCGCCGGGGCCAGCACTTCGGTACTACCTTCGCCACCGTGGTCGTCGAGCGCGTGCTCGACGGGCTGGCGGTGGGGCTGATCGTGGCGGGACTCCTGCTCGTGGTGCCGCTGCCCGCCAACCTGGGCTGGCCGATCCTGCTGTTCCTGCTGGTCGACCTGGTGGGCATCCTGATCCTCGTGGCGATCGCGGCCGCGCCGGGAGCCTGTCGTGTGCTGATCGAGATGCTCTTCCGCCGCGTCGCCTGGCTCGAGCGCCGGCTGAACGGGCTGCTGGACATCATGATCGAGGGCCTGCGCGGGCTGCGGGCGACCGGCCACACAGGGCCCATCGCCGCCTACTCGGTGGGGATCTGGCTGTTCCTCGCGCTGTCGTTCTGGAGTGCGCTTCACGCCGCCCACCTGGATCTCCCCCTCGCGGCGGCGTGGACCCTGCTCGCCTTCCTGGGGCTGGGGGTGAGCCTGCCGTCGAGCCCGGGCTTCGTGGGCGTCGTGCAGGCCGCCACCGTGCTGGCCCTGGCCCTGTTCGCGGTGCCGCGAACCGAGGCGCTGTCGTTCTCGCTGCTCCTGCACGCCTCACAGTTCTTCCCGATCACGATCGTCGGCCTGCTCTGCCTGCTGCTGGAGCACGTCAGCCTGGCCGACGCCACGCGGGGCGCCGTCGCGCCCTCGGAGCGCTAGCCGGTCCGATCAGCCGGCCGTCGACCTAGCGGCGGCGCCCCCACCGCCGGTCCTCGACCCAGTCCGTGATCCGGTCGGTGAGGTCGATCAGCAGCACCAGCACCACCCCCGCGACCACCAGCCAGGCGAGCCCCCGAAGACTCACTCCCCCGACGAAGAACAGCGTCGGAATCGCGACGGCGATCAGCACGGCCAATAGCGCGATACCCCATCGCATGACGGCAGGGTAGTGACCAGCCTGGCCAAAGTCCAAGGATTTGAACGCGTCCCCGTAAACGGCCGGGCCAATCCCCGCGTCGTACGGGAGGACGGGCGTACTCGATCTGTGCGGATCATCAGTAAATTCAAGAGGATATGATGTGTTGGCCCGAAGCAGAGCGTCGGTGGAGCCCGTGTGGGAAGATCGGGCCGAGGGGCGCCCGTGGAGTCGAGCGATGAAGACCTGTGCCGCGCGGTGGCGGAGCGGAAACCGGGAGCCTTCAATCTCCTGGTGGAGCGCTACCAGGAGCGGGCCTATCGCATCGCGTGGTCGATCGTGCGCGACCGCGAGGAAGCCAAGGATTGCTCCCAGGACGCCTTCATTCGGCTCCACGAGGCGGCCGGCTCGTTTGCCGGGCAATCGAAGTTCTCGACCTGGTTCTACCGGATCCTGGTCAACTGCTGTCTGGACCGGCAGCGGCGCCGTCGCGGCTGGCGTCGCCTGGTCGGCTGGCGCGACCGCCGCGACGACCCGGACGAGCCCGATCCGGTGGAGCAGGCCGCTGCGCCGTTCTCGGATCCTGCGGACACGCTCGACACGGAGCAGCGCATGAGCCGGGTGTGGGCGCTGGTCAACGAGCTGTCGCCGCAGCAGCGCGCCGCGGTCACGCTGTCAGTGCGAGAGGGACTGGCGACCCGCGACATCGCCGCCGTGCTCAGCGTGTCGGAGGCCACCGTGCGGGTCCACCTGCACCGGGCGCTCTCGACGCTGAGGCGGCGGCTCGGAGACGAAGCATGAAGGACGTACACGTCGACGAGCTGCTGGTCGATCACGCGCGCGGTGACCTGGCCGAGCCGGAGCGCTCGCGCGTCGGGGCGCACCTGGCCGTCTGCGCGGAATGCCGCGCGACCCGCGAGCGCTTCACCGCTCTGCTCGCCGAGCTCCACCGCACCGCGCCACCGCCTCCGCCCGTGCACTGGGGCGCCTATCGCGCCGAGCTGCGAGACCGGCTCGAGCGACGTGACACCGCCGGCCCGGTCTGGCGCTGGCTGCTGCGGCCGGCGCCGGCCTTCGTGGCCGCCGCGCTCGTCACCGCGCTGGTCGTGGCCGGGCTTCCCGGCAGCCTGCGCGGCCCGGGCGCTCCCGATCCCCTGGCGCTCGACAACACGATCCTGGCCAGCCAGCTCGACATGATCGCGCGGCTCGACGTGGTGCAGCGGCTCGACCTGCTCGAGGACTTCAACGTGATCAACGAGCTCGACGAGCTTCCGGAGCCGAGCAAGAGCTGAGCGTGCCGGCGTGGATCCGGTGTCTCGCGCTGCTGGTGCTCGCCGGCGCGGCGGAGGCGGGCGCCGCCGAGCCGACGGCCCCGAAGCCGACCGGCAACCCGGTGGACGCGGAGATGTTGAGAGACCTCGATCTGTTGACCAGCCCCGACTACGTGCGCGATCGCGAGGTGGCGCGGCGCATGGGTCTGCTCGAGCGCCTGCGCATGCTCGAGAGCCAGGCTGCCGACGACGCGGCCGCGTCCGGACCGGCGCGCTCCGAGCCGGCGAAGACGACCTCGCCCGCCAAGGAGAGCCGGTGACATGCGCCGGCTGATCGGGCTCTGCCTGGGCCTGCTGGCGCTGCCGACTCCGGCCGCGCTCGCGCAGACGCCGCCTCCACCGCCTCCCGCCGCGGCTCCGGCCGCGCCCGGCGCGCCGATCCAGGGGCTCGAGCGTCTCTCCCCCGAGGAGCGGGCGGTGGCCGAGCGCAACCTCGAGCGCTGGAAGAGCATGACGCCCGAGCAGCAGCAGCGCGCGCTCGAGAACTATCGCCACTGGCGCAGCCTCTCGCCCGAGGCGCGGCAGAACGCGCGGCAGAACCTGCAGCGCTTCCGCCAGATGCCGCCGAGCGAGCGCGCGCGGATCATGCAGGACTTCCAGCGCTGGAACGAGCTGCCCGAAGACCGCCGCCGCGAGCTGGAGCGCGCCTACGATCGCTTCCAGCGACTGCCGCCCGAGCGGAAGCAGCAGATCCAGCAGCGCTTCGAGCGCTACCAGTCGCTCTCGCCCGAGCAGCGCGAGCGGATGGACAAGAACCTCGAGCGCTGGCGCAACATGACGCCCGAGCAGCGCGAGCAGGCGCGCGAGCAGATTCGCCAGCGGCGACAGGAGCGGCAGCCGCAGCGCGACATCCGCCCGCGCGACGACGGCGGCGGGACCGCGCGTCGTTCTCGCTGAAGCGCCGCAACTTTACACTGCGCGCGGCCGTCGTGTACGATGGCCCTCCCATGGGTCAGCTGATCGTCCAGAAGTACGGCGGCTCCTCAGTCGCGGATCCCGAGAAGATCAAGAACGTGGCCCGGCGCGTGGGGGACTACGTCGGTCGGGGCCACCGCCTCGTGGTGGTCGTCTCCGCGATGGGCAAGACCACCGACGGTCTCATCTCGCTCGCCGCCGCGATCACTCCGACTCCCGACCCGCGGGAGATGGACATGATGCTGGCCACCGGCGAGCAGGTGACGATCGGGCTGCTGGCGATGGCGCTGCAGTCGCTCGGCCACCCCGCGTCCTCCTTCACCGGTCCCCAGGTGGGTCTCTTCACCGATGGCGCCCACACCCGCGCGCGCATCAAGCGCATCACCGCCGAGCGCATCCACCGCGCGCTCGACGCGGGCCGCGTCGCAGTGGTGGCGGGCTTCCAGGGCTGCACCGAGGACGGCGACATCACGACCCTCGGCCGCGGCGGCTCCGATCTCACCGGGGTCGCCCTCGCCGCCGCGCTGAAGGCCGACGTGTGCGAGATCTTCACCGACGTGGACGGCGTCTACACCGCCGATCCCAACGTGGTGCCCGACGCCCGCAAGCTGCCGCGCATCTCCTACGACGAGATGCTCGAGATGGCGGCCCTCGGGGCGAAGGTCCTGCAGGCCCGCTCCGTCGAGTTCGCCAAGAAGTACAACGTGCCGGTCCACGTCCGCTCCACGTTCAAGCTGGACCCGGGCACGCTGGTGACCAGGGAGGATCACAGCATGGAAGACGTGGTGGTGACCGGCATCACCCACGATCGGGGACAGGCCAAGGTCTCCATCTTGAGGGTGCCGGACCGGCCCGGCATCGCCTCGCGGGTGTTCGGCGGCCTGGGCGCGCAGAGCATCGTAATCGACATGATCGTGCAGAACATCAGCCGGGACGGGCTGACCGACATCTCGTTCACGCTGCCCCGCGCCGATCGCACCCGCGCGGCGAGCGTGCTCGCCTCGATCGCCCGGGACATCGGCGCAGAGGGCGTCACCGCGGACGACCGGGTGGCGAAGGTCTCCATCGTGGGCGTGGGCATGCGGAGCCACGCCGGCGTCGCGGCCCGCATGTTCGAGACGCTGTCCCGCGAAGGCATCAACATCCAGATGATCTCGACCTCCGAGATCGCGGTCTCCTGCGTCATCGAAGACAAGTACGCGGAACTGGCCGTCCGGGCCCTCCACGACGTCTTCGAGCTGGGCGCGGAGCGAGGAGCCTGACATGGCCGACACCGCGCGCGCCGCCGTCTTCTTCGGTCCCGGCAAGCCCTTCGAGATCCGCCCGGTGCCGATCCCGGAGATCGAGCCCGAGGCCGTCCTGATCCGGGTGACCCACGCCAACATCTGCGGCTCCGATCTGCACTTCTGGCGCGGGGACGCGCCGCTACGGCTGCCCGACGACGGCTGGATCTTCGGCCACGAGATGACCGGGCGCGTGGCTCGTCTCGGCTCGAAGGTGAAGACCGACTCGCTCGGCCGTCCGCTCAAGGAAGGCGACCGCGTCGCCTACACCTACTTCTATCCGTGCGGCCGCTGCTACGCCTGCCTGCACGAGGAGCCAGCGGCCTGCCCGAACAAAATCGAGCGCCCGCTCGGCCCCTCTGCCTTCCCGCACCTGCATGGTGCCTTTGCCGACCACTACTACCTGCGTCCGCGTGGGCAGCTCTTCGCGGTGCCGGAGGCGCTGTCCGACGAGGCGGTCGCCGGGGTGAACTGCGCGCTGTCCCAGGTGCTCTACGGCCTGCACGTTGCCGGCGTGCGCCAGGGCGATCGCGTCTTGATCCAGGGCGCCGGCGGTCTCGGCATCCAGGCCGCCGCGGTAGCCAAGGACATGGGAGCCGAGACCGTGATCGTAGTGGACCAGATCCCGGGCCGCCTCGAGCTGGCGACGGCTTTCGGAGCTGACCACACGATCAACGTCAAGGAAATCCCGGACCGGCGCGAGCGGGTGAAGCTGGTGCGCCAGTGGACGGGCGGCGTCGGCGCCGACGTCGCCTGCGATCTGGTGGGCTTCCCGGCGGTGATCCCCGAGGGCATCGAGATGCTGCGCTCGGGCGGCACCTATCTCGAGATCGGCACGATCAGCCGCGGAGCCAAGGTAGAGCTCGAGCCCTCGCTCCTCGTGTGGGGATCCAAGAGGATCCTCGGGGTGATCCAGTACGAGGCGTGGGTAATCCCGCGGGCGCTGGACTTCCTGGTGCGGACCCGCGAGCGCTATCCGTGGAACCGCATCCTCTCGCACAAGTATCCGCTCGAGAAGATCAACGAGGCCTTTGCGGCCTCGGAGTGGCACAACCGGGAGACGACGACGATCACGCGTGCGGCGCTCACGCCGTGACCCGCACCATCGCCGACCTGATCCAGGAGCGCTTCGGGCTGCCCGCCGAGGCGGGCCGGGACCGGCCCGCGGAGGGCGCGCTCGCCCTACTGCTCTCGCACCGCACTCAACGCCGCTACAAGCCGGAGCCGGTCCCCGACGACGTCCTCGACATCGCGCTGGCCGCCGCGCTCTCGGCGCCGTCGAAGTCGGACCTGCAACAGGTCGGCATCGTGCTGGTGCGAGACCGCGCCAAGCAAACCACCATCGGCTCCTGGATCCCCGACATGCCGTGGATCGCGCAGGCGCCGCTGTTCATGGTGTTCTGCGGCGACCACCGGCGCATCCGGCGGGTGAGCGAGCTGCGCGCCCGACCCTTCCCCAACGACACGCTCGACATGTTCATGAACGCGGCGGTGGACACGGGGCTCGTGCTGCAGGCGTTCATCGTCGCCGCCGAGGCCTTAGGTCTCGGCTGCTGTCCGATCAGCGTGGTGCGCAACCACGTCGAGAAGCTCGCGGGGCTGCTGGAGCTGCCGCCCGGCGTCTTCCCGGTGGCCGGGCTGTGCATCGGTTATCCGGTCCAGCCCGGATGGACCAGCATGCGGCTGCCGCCTGCGGTGACCGTTCACACCGATCGGTACGACGACGCCGATCTTCCCACGCAGCTCGAGGCCTACGATCGGCGGCGCGAGGCGCGGCACGCGACTCCGAAGGAGAACCAGCGCTTCGCGGATCGCTACGGGTATTCGGAGCGGTACGGCTGGTCCGAGGACAAGGCGCGGCAGTACTCGGTGCCGGAGCGCCACAATTTCGGGCCGTTCATCCGACGCCACGGCTTCGGGCTGGCCTGATCCGCCACCCGCCGCCACTCGCGCGGCTCAGGGCCCCGCCGGGAAGCAGACGCCGCGCCGACCCTGCTCGCACACGCACTCCATCGGCTCACCCTGCGGGCCTTTCATCGTAACGATGCGGCCCGTGCACGAGGGAC
>DATFWA010000032.1:0-8097 GCA_035259825.1 Candidatus Methylomirabilota bacterium
AAGAAGGGCGAGACGTTGTGGAAGATCGCCGAGCAGTACTACGGCGATGGAAGCCTCCACACCAAGATCTTCGAGGCCAACCGGGACGTCCTCAAGGATCCCAACCTCATTCGGATCGGTCAGCGGCTGCGCATCCCGTAGTGTCGCGCCGTCGATCTCCAACACGAACGCGCGAAGGAGAATCCATGCGGGTAACCGGGAGCATCTGGACGAGCATCTCGATCGGGCTGGTGGTGGTGGCCAGCCTGTTCCTCGTCTCCTGCGAGAGCGCGGACAAGGCGCCGGCCGCCGTCGCGATCAACGCCGCGCAGAGCGCGCTGGACTCGATCCGGGGCGAGGCCGCCAAGTACGTGCCGAGCCAGGTCGGCGCGGCCGAATCGGCAATCGCCAGCGCCAAGGCGGCCTTCGACAAGAACGACTACAAGGCGGCGCTGGCCGGCGCGCAAGACGCCGCGGCCAAGACCAAGGATCTGGCGGCGGCGGCCGCGGCCAAGAAGACGGAGCTGGCGAAGACCTGGGAGGACATGAGCGGCGGCCTGCCCAAGATGGCCGAGGCCATCAAGAGCCGGGTCGACATCCTGTCGCAGAGCAAGAAGCTGCCCGCCGGCCTCGACAAGGACAAGCTGGACGGCGCGAAGGCCGGGCTGGCCTCGCTGAATCAGAGCTGGACCGAGGCCTCCGACGCGGCCAAGGCCGGCAATATGAGTGACGCCATCGCCAAGGGTCAGGCCGCCAAGGCCAAGGCGGTCGAGGTCATGACCGCGCTGAACATGCAGGTGCCGGAGGCCGCCAAGTAGCGCGATTCCCCGCCGGGCCCCGCGCGGCGGCGCGCCCGCCGCGCAGGGCCACCGCACTCCCCATCCGTACGTGGACTGCCCCATCTCAGTAGCGAGGCGAGCGGGCGACTCGTGGAGTACCCTGACACGGGGATGACGTCATGACGCATCACTCGGGCAGTGGCTTTCGCGCGGTGGCGTTGGCCATGCTCGTCCTGTCGCTCGCGCTGGTCGGCGTCGCGCGCGGCCAAACTCCGGCTGGCGACGTGTCCGCCAAGAGCGAGCCGTCGCCCGCCGCCGCGGTCCCGGTGGCAGAGATCGCGCGCCGGGCCGAAGAGGTCGACGACTTCCGACGCACCGTGGAGGCGACGGTCGCTCCGAGCGCGCGGGTCGCGAGCATCGAGTCCCAGCTCCCCGCGCTCGACGCGCGCATCGCCGAGCGGCTGAGTCGGACTGAGCTGGCCCTGAGCACCGACCCGAGTCTCCTCGCCCTCGACGCGCTCGCCGAATCGTGGCAGGCGACGCGGGTCGAGCTGACCGGCTGGGTCGATGCCCTGACCGCGCGGGCGATCCTGCTCGACCAGCTGCGCGCCCGCCTGCTCGCGCTGAAGGAGACCTGGACCCGGACGAGAGCCGAGGTCCAGGCCGCCGGCGCTCCGAAGCCCATCGTCGAGCGCACCGACGGCGTGCTCACCGCAATCGAGACGACCCGAGAGCGACTGGAGAGCGCGCGCGCCGAGACCCTGGTCTTGCAGAACCGCGTCGCTCGTCAGCTCTCGCGCTCCCAGGACGCGATCGTGGAGGTGGCTCAGGCCCGGCGTCACGCCACCGTGGAGCTGTTCGTGCGGGAGAGCCCGCCGATCTGGGCCGTCCGGCGCCTGACGATGGCCGAGGCCATCGCGGCCGTGCGCGCCACCGTCGAGACCCAGCGAGCCGGGGTCCGCCAGTTTTTTCGCGACGAGGCCGGTCGGGCCGCCGTGCACGCCGTGGCTGTCCTCGCCCTCGGTGTCGTGTTCTGGATCGGCCGCCGCCGCGCACGCCTCGAGCCGCCCGACAGCCCATTGTCCTCGCTCGCCCCGCTCCTGGCGCACCCGTTCGCCGCCGCATTCGTGATCGGCTTCATCTCGTCCTTCTGGGTCTACACCTCCGGGCTCCGGGTCGCGCGCACGTTCGCCGAGGTCGGCGCGCTGGTGCCGCTGATGCTGATCCTCCGGCGCCTGGTTCCTCCGCCGACCATGCCCGGGCTCTACGCCCTGACCGGGTTCTTCCTCGTCGACCGGATCCGCGGTCTGTTCATCGGGCTGCCCGTGCTGGAGCGCTACTTCCTGCTGCTCGAGGTGCTAGCGGCGGTGGCTGTGCTCGCGTGGTTCGTGCGGGAAGGCCGATCGCGCCACCTCACCGACGACCTCGCGCCGGTCATGCGAGGAGGCGTGCGCACCGCGATGGGCCTGGCCCTGGTGGGCTTCGCGGTCGCCCTCGTCTCGGACGTGTTCGGAAACATGTCACTCGCGCGACTGGTGGCGTCGGGCATCTTCTCGAGCGGGTACCTCGCCCTCATGCTCATCGCGGCCCGTCGGCTAGCCAGCGGCGGTGTCTCGTTCGCACTCCGGGTGCGGCCGCTCTGCCGGCTCCGCATGGTGCAGGGCCACCGGCCGCTGATCGAGGGACGCACGCTGCGCATCCTGCGGCGCGTCTCGGTCGCGGTCTGGATCGTGGGCAGCCTCAACTACTTCGGCCTGCTCGCGCCGGCGTGGGCGGGCAGCCAGCGCCTGCTCGAGGTTCAGCTGAGCCACGGCGCCTTCAGCATCTCGGTCGGCGACGTCCTCGCCTTCGTGGTGACGCTGTGGATCTCCTTTCTCCTATCCGCGTTCATCCGCTTCGTGCTCGAGGAGGACGTGTTCCCCCACGTGCACCTGCAGCCCGGCGTGCCCTATGCGCTTTCGACGTTCGTGCGCTACGCCATGGTCTTCGTGGGCTTCGTCATCGCCCTGATGGTGCTGGGGGTCAACCTGGACCGGGTCACGGTGCTCGGCGGAGCGCTCGGCGTCGGCGTGGGGTTCGGCCTGCAGAACATCGTCAACAACTTCGTCTCCGGGCTGATCGTGCTCTTCGAGCGGCCAGTGCGGGTGGGCGACTCCGTGCAGATCCGGGACATCCAGGGCGAGATCCGCCGCATCGGGATCCGCTCGAGCACGGTGGTCGCATGGGAGGGCGCCGAGGTCATCGTCCCGAACTCGATGCTGGTGGCCGAGCAGGTGACGAACTGGACGCCGACGATCTACCACCGCCGGGTCGACATCCCGGTCGGCGTGGGCTACGGGACCGGCCCGGACGAGGTGGTCAAGCTGCTGCTCGACGTCGCGAGCGCGCATCCCGACGTCGCCGCGCAGCCGGCGCCCCAGGCCCTGTTCCTCGGCTTCGGCGACAGCGCGCTCCGGTTCGAGCTGCGCGCGTGGACCAACCGGCTGGACCGCTTCGGCGTGGTCAAGAGCGAGCTTGGCATTGCGGTGTTCCGGGCCCTGCGCGGGGCCGGCATCTCGATTCCGTTTCCGCAGCACGAGGTACGACTACTTCACGATCCGTCCGACGCCGACGGATGGGGCAAGCCGGATCAAGCCCGTCAACCGCAGCGCTCACCCGAAGGAGGGCCAGCATGAATCGAGTCATCATCGTGTTCCTCGTCACCCTCGGACTGCTGTCCGCGCATGTCACCGCCACCCTGGCGCAGACCTCGACCGCCCCAGCCCCGGCTCCGGCCAAGCCGGAGGGCAAGCCGGCAGTGGGCGAGGCACGCCAGGTCAAGATGCGCGGCACCATCTCGGCCATCGACAAGGAGAAGAGCACCGTCACCCTGAAGGGGCAGAAGGGCCGCACCATCACCCTCGACGTCCAGGACCCCTCGAAGCTCGACGTCCTCAAAGTGGGCGACCCGGTGGTGGGGACCTACATCGAGGCCATCGCAGTCGAGGTGAAGAAGGCGGGCTCGGCAGTGCCGGGCGCAGCGGTGGAGGAGCGGCGGGCTGGCTCGAAGCCCGGCGAGAACCCGGCCGGCGTGATGGCGCGACAGATCACCGTCACCGCCACCGTCACCGGGGTGAACAAGCAGGCGCCCTCGGTCACGATCAAGGGCCCCGGCGGAAAGGTCGAGACCGTGAAGGTGCAGGACGCCAAGAACATCGCCAACGTGAAGGCGGGCGATCTGGTGGAGATCACCTACGTGCAGGCCCTGGCGGTGGCGCTGGACAAGCCAGCCCCGGCCGCCGCGCCCAAGAAGTAGCGCTCGGCGAGCGACGGGCCCGGCGCCGACAGCGGCCAGGTCGACTGGCCGCCGTCGGCGTCTCGTCTAGTCGGGAAGCCCCTCGATCGCGTACATCGCGATGATGAGCGCGTTCGGATCGCCCAGGGCGCCGAACCAGCGCGAGTAGACCGTCAGGATCTGGCCGGAGCGGTAGAAGCGAGCCAGCGAGCGGTTGACGGCCAGCCGGAAATCGAGGTCCCCGCGCCGCAGCATCAGGGCGTAGGGCTCGTATGAGAAGTAGCGCTCCGCGAGGATGAACCGGCGCGGATCGGCCGCGGTGAGCGCCAGCCCGATCAGGATGTCGCGATCCGAAGCGTACGCGTCGGCGGTCCGGTTCTCGATGGCGGTCCGGCCGTCGACGTGATCCTTCACCGGGACCAGCCGCACGTCGGCGGCGGGCGCCTTGTCCAGCGCCTCCTTGAGCACCCGCTCGGTGGTGGTGCCGGGAATCACAGCGATGCGGAGGCCGGCCAGCTCGGTCAGCGAGGTGCCGCGTAGCGAGAGCAGGCTGCCGCCCGTGATGAACGTCGTCAGGCTGAAGTCCACCTCGGCCTGCCGGCTGAGCGTGTTGGTGGTGGACCCGCACTCCAGGTCGATAGTGCCGTCGCGCACGGCGGCCATGCGGCTCTCCACGCTCACCGGCACCCACTTGATCGCGAGGTCCGGGATCCCCAGGTCGCTGCCGATGTCCTTCGCGACCTGCGTGCAGAGATCGATCGAATAGCCGGCCGGCTTGCCGTCGGCGCCCACCGCGGAGAACGGCACCGAGGACTGCCGATAGCCCAGCGCGATCGACTTCGAGGCCTTGATTCGATCCAGCGTGCCCTTGCCGCCGCCCGCGCCGCTCATGGAGGCGCAGCCGGACAGGAGCAGAGCGACCAGGATGGTGGAGAGTATCGACGATCGTTTCATGCTCGGCTCCCTCGGGTGAAGGTGGTCAGAACGCGCGGCGCACCAGGTCCTGGGCCGCGGCGGTGACGGGAGCGCACATCGCGGCCAGGGCGGACACGATCAGCCATACGAGTGCGCGCATGCAGCCATCCATTCGTGTTCGAGGCGGCGCCATTCTAGCAGATGGGAAAGTAGGAGTTTTGCCGGAACGTGTGCTAGACCTGCTACCCACACGGAGGACTCTGCCCATGAGGTTCGTGAGGCTCATCGCCACGATGGCGGCCGTGCTGGGCCTGGTCGGTCCGGCGCCGGCCGCCCAGTCGCCAGCCCCCGCCGCCCCATCTCCCGGCGCCCCCGCAGCCGACGCTCCGAAGGTCCGGACCCTCCCCGTCTCGGAAGACAAACCCTGGAAGGGAGACTTCGACCGGCTGCTCGAGCGGCGGATGATCCGGGTCATGGTGCCCTTCAGCCGAACGCTGTACTTCAACGATCGCGGGCGCGAGCGCGGCCTCACCGGCGAGTTCGTGCGGGACTTCGAGCAGTACGTGAACCGCAAGTACAAGACCGGCAATCGCCCGCTCACCGTCTACATCGTGCCGACCACGCGCGACCGGCTGCTGAGCAACCTCGAGGCCGGACGGGGTGACCTCGCGGCCGGCAATCTCACCATCACCGAGGAGCGCCTGAAGCTGGTGGACTTCACGCCCCTGCCCCTGGATCAATCGGTGAGCGAGGTGGTCCTCACCGGGCCCAAGTCGCCCGCGATCGCCTCGGTCGACGACCTCTCCGGCAAGACGGTGCACGTGCGCAAGTCGTCGAGCTACTTCGAGAGCCTGACCGCGTTGAACGCGCGGCTCGGCAAGGCGGGAAAGCCTCCGGCGAAGCTGGTCCTCGTGCCGGACGCGCTCGAGGACGAGGACATGATGGAGATGCTGAACGCGGGGCTCTTCGAGCTGATCGTCGTCGACGACTGGAAAGCGAAGCTCTGGGCGCAGGTCTTGCCGAACGTCAAAGTGAGCCGGATCGCGGTGCACGAAGGGGGACAGGTGGGCTGGGCCATGCGGAAGGACAGCCCGAAGCTCGGCGCGGCCCTCACCGAGTTCTTCGCCCAGGCGGTCAAGAAGGAAGGCGTCATGGCGTACCGGTTCGCCCAGTTCAACAAGCAGATCCGCCAGATCGCGAACCCGACCGCCAGCGAGGACACGAAGCGCTTCCAGGAGACCCTCGCGCTCTTCAACCGGTACGCTCCGCAGTACGGTTTCGACGCGATCATGCTCGCCGCGCAAGGCTATCAGGAGTCGCGACTGGACCAGAGCGCCCGCAGTCACGTGGGCGCGGTGGGCATCATGCAGATCATGCCGGCCACCGGGGCGGAGCTCAAGGTGGGCGACATCAAGGTGGCGGAATCCAACGTGCACGCGGGCGCGAAATACATGGATCGGCTGATGACGCGCTACTTCCAGGACGCGCACTTCACCGAGGCCAACCGGACCCTCTTCGCGTTCGCATCGTACAACGCGGGGCCCGGCAGCATCGCCAAGGCGCGGAAGGAGGCGGAGACGCGCGGACTGGATCCCGACCGGTGGTTCAATCACGTGGAGGTCATCGTCGCTGAGAAGATCGGGCGCGAGCCAGTCACCTACGTCCGCAACATCTATAAGTACTACGTGGCCTACATCCTGATGATCCAGGCCCAGGCCGAGCAGAAGGCGGCGCGCGAGCAGGTGGCCCCCGGCAAGCGCTGAGCGCGATCCCGCGTCAGCGCGGCTCGGGCAGGTCGAACGTCCCCTTGCGGATGTTCTGGAAGACCAGCTCGGGCAGACTGAACAACGCGCCGCGGAGACCGGCCCAGAGCATCTCGCCGCCGTCCACCGGCAGCATCGCGAGCCCGGCCGCGCTCGCCGCGAGGCCGGTCACCAGGTTGAGCGCGCCGAAGAGCGGGCGGGCCGGCACCAGATCGTCGGTGAAGAACAGGAAGATCGAGTCGCGCGGCTGGGGGCGGTAGACCGTCGAGGTGACGACGTTCGACTCGCGCAGGAACACCCAGAGCGGGTTCTCCTCCTGGCGCATCGTCGCCAGCCGACGGCCGCGGTAGGACGGCACGCGCTGCTGCTCGCTCACCGCGTAGGTGTCGTCCACGATCAGCGACGACATCCTCGGGATGAAGACCAGCGAGCCGGCGATCTCGATGTGGCCGCCGAGCCGCCGGACGGACTCCGCGCGGATCCGGGTCGGATCGTCCGTGCGGGCGGCCTGGGCCAGGGCGCGGTCGACCTCGCGAAAGATCTCCGAGACGCAGTTGCGCGCCACCACGTTGTACGCGTAGTCGCGCTCGAGTGAGGCCACCGCCCCCGCCCCGTCGCGCGCGGCGACTTCACGCGCCAGCGCGAGCCGCGCGGGGTCGTACGCGGGGATCCGCGAGGGCGGCAGCGTGCCGGCCCGTGACGGCAGGAGCACGCCCTGGTGCACGCGCAGCGGCCGCCCCTCGTCGAGCGCCCGCGCGACCTCCCCCCAGCGATTCGCGGCTGCTTCCAGCCGCGCGTAGCGGCTCTCCGGGAACGGACCGTCGGCGGGCGCACCCTCGAGCAGCGCGGCCCGCGCCTCCTCGAACGCCACCCGGTTCTCCTCGCGAATCGCGGTCATGCGCGCCCGGCGACGCGCCACCCGGGCCGGCGAGAACACGGTCGCGTCCGCGGGAAACGCGTCGAGTACCACCCAGTGCCCGGTCTCCACCGTCTGCCGGAGAGCGGTCAGGCGCGCCATGCCGAGCAGCATGGTGAGCCCCCAGTCCGGTCGCGGCGTCTCGAGCAGCCGCGCGAGGCTCTCCTCCAACGCGTCGGCCAGCCGGGTCACCGTCTCGGCCTCGCCATCCTCGAGCGGGATCGGCATCGCGGAGAGCACGGCGTCGGGCCGCAGCGGGTGGGCGCCTTGCAGCACGTCGAGCGCGGCCAGCGCCTGGCTCGTGTCCCGGAACCGCTCGGAGAAGGTGTACGACGGCGGCAGGAGCCGGTCGTCGCCGTCCGCCGGCGGCGGCGAGCGGAGCGCGTCGGGGTCCAGGCCCGCGAGCCGATCCTCCAGGTCACTGGTCAGGCGGGCGAGGAAATCCGGCCCGTATCGCTCGTCGACGCGCGC
>DATFWA010000033.1:0-7722 GCA_035259825.1 Candidatus Methylomirabilota bacterium
CGCGCGACCAGGTGCTGGAGGTCGCGATGCGCGTGAAGGCGGCCGGCGCCAGCATCCTGCGGGGCGGCGCGTTCAAGCCGCGGACCTCACCGTACGCATTCCAGGGTCTGGAGGAAGAAGGCCTCAAGCTGCTCGCCGAGGCCAAGCGCGAGACCGGGCTGCCGATCATCACGGAGGTGATGGAGCCCGACAAGATCGACGTGGTGGCCGAGCACGCCGACATCCTCCAGATCGGCGCGCGTAACGTGCAGAATTTCTCGCTGCTGCGCAAGGTCGGCGCCGCCGGTAAGCCCGTGCTGCTCAAGCGCGGCATGTCCACCTCGATCCAGGAGTGGCTGCTGTCCGCGGAGTACGTGCTGGCCGGCGGCAACCCCAACGTGATCCTCTGCGAGCGCGGCATCCGGACCTTCGAGACCGCGACCCGATTCACCCTGGATCTCAACGCGATCCCGGTGGTGAAGAAGCTCTCGCACCTGCCGGTGGTGGTAGATCCGAGCCACGGCACCGGGCACTGGGAGTACGTCTCCGCGATGGCCAAGGCGGGGCTCGCGGCGGGCGCCGACGGCCTCATTATCGAGGTGCACAACAACCCGGCAGAGGCTCTGTCCGACGGCCCGCAATCGCTCAAGCCGACCAAGTTCGCGCAGCTCATGGCCGAGCTGCGGCCACTGGCCCAGGTGCTGGGGAGGACCCTATGATCATCGTGCTCAAGTCCGGGATCAGCGACGCCGACGTCACCGACGTGTGCCAGCGCATCACCGAGATGGGCTACGGCCCGCACGTGATTCGCGGCGAGTTCAAGACGATCGTGGCCGCGGTCGGCGAGGAGCGCGGGCGGCCCGACCTACGGCTGCTGGAAGCGCTGGAGACCGTCGAGTCGGTCATGCCGGTGCAGCAGCCGTTCAAGCTCGCGAGCCGCGAGGTGCGACGCGAGTCCAGCGAGGTGCGGATCAACGGCGTCTTGGTGGGCGGCCGCGACGTGGTGGTAATGGCCGGCCCCTGCTCGGTCGAGTCCGAGTCGCAGGTGCTCGAGGTGGCCGACGCGGTCAAGGAGGCCGGCGCCCGGATCCTGCGCGGCGGCGCCTACAAGCCCCGCACCTCGCCGTACGCCTTCCAGGGCCTCAAGGAGCAGGGGCTGCGCTATCTGGCCGAGGCGCGCAAGCGGACCGGGCTGCCGGTGGTGACCGAGGTGCTCGAGACCGAGAGCGTCGACGTGGTCGCCGAGTACTCGGACATCCTGCAGATCGGAGCCCGCAACATCCAGAACTTCACGCTCCTGCGGCGAGTGGGCGAGATCGGCAAGCCGGTCCTGCTCAAGCGCGGCATGGCCACCAGCATCCAGGAGTTCCTGCTGTCCGCCGAGTACATCCTCTCCGCCGGCAACCCCAACGTCATCCTGTGCGAGCGGGGCATCCGCACCTTCGAGACCTCCACCCGCTTCACCCTCGATCTCAACGCAGTGCCGGTGATCAAGAAGCTCTGCCATCTCCCAGTCGTGGTCGATCCCTCGCACGGCACCGGCCACTGGGACCTGGTGGCCCCGATGGCCAAGGGCGCGGTGGCGTGCGGCGCCGACGGGCTCATCATCGAGGTGCACCCGCGGCCGGAAGAAGCGCTCTCGGACGGACCCCAGTCACTCAAGCCGTCGAAGTTCGCCCAGCTGATGCGCGAGCTTCGGCCGGTGGCGGAGGCGGTGGGGCGGAGTCTCTAGCGGTCTAGGGGGCCGTCGAGCGGGACAGGTCGAGCGTCTCGCGGACACGGTCGACCAGGATCGCCGGCGTGAACGGCTTCTGCAGGAACGCGGTGCCCGCCCCGAGGACGCCGTGGCGGATGACCGCGTCGTCGGTGTAGCCCGACATGTAGAGCACGCTCAGATCCGGGCGCAGCGGCGTCAGGCGCTCGGCCAGCTCGCGGCCGCTCATGCGGGGCATCACCACGTCGGTCAGCAGCAGATCGAGCGGCCCCTGGTGGCGCTCGGAGAGCAGCAGCGCCTCGGCGCCGTTGCGGGCCTCGATCACGGTGTAGCCGGTCGCACGCAGGATGTCGCGGGCCAGCTCGCGCACGCCCTCCTCGTCCTCCACCAGCAGGATGGTCTCGGTGCCGCCGGCCGCATCCACCGGACGCCCGGCGCGCTCGCCTCCCGGCGCGGGCCCGTCGACGCGCGGCAGGTAGATACGGAACGTGGTGCCGCGGCCGGGCGCGCTGTCGCACTCGATGTAGCCCCCGCTCTGCTTGACGATGCCGTACACCGTCGCCAGGCCCAGGCCGGTGCCCTTCCCCGGCTCCTTGGTCGTAAAGAACGGCTCGAAGATGTGGCGCTGGATCTCGCGCGGGATGCCCACGCCGCTGTCCGACACCGCGAGCATCACGTGGGGACCGGGGCGCGCGCCCACGTGGCGGCGCACGTACTCCGCGTCGAGATTCACGTTCTGGGTCTCGATGATGAGACGGCCGCCCTTGGGCATCGCGTCGCGCGCATTGACCGTCAGATTCATCACCACCTGCTCGATCTGTCCGCGATCCGCCTTCACCTGACCCGGCTCCCGGCTCGGGCTGGTCACGAGCGCGATGTCCTCGCCGATCAGGCGCCCGAGCATGTCCTTCATGTCGGCGGCCACCGTGTTGAGGTCGAGCACGGTGGCCTCAAGCACCTGCTTGCGGCTGAAGGCGAGCAGCTGGCGGGTGAGATCGGCGGCGCGGCCGGCGGTGCGCTGGATCAGCTCGATGCCCCGGCGCGTGGGATCTTCCGGGGTGAGCGGCTGGAGCAGCATGTCGGTGCGGCCCAGGATGACGGTGAGGAGGTTGTTGAAGTCGTGGGCCACGCCGCCGGCGAGACGACCGATCGCGTCCATCTTCTGCGCCTGCTCGAGCTGGCCCTGGGTCTGGGCCAGCTCGTCGTAGGCACGCCGCGACTCGTGCAGCAGGCGGCTGTTCTCCAGCGCGATCGCGGCGTGCGAGGCGAACGCGGTGGCGATGGCCAGGTCTTCCACCGAGAACCCCTGTTCGCGGCGGGTGAGGAAGCTCAGCACGCCCACCACCCGGTCCCCGATCTTCGCGGGCACCACGAGCGATCCGCGGTAGCCCAGCCGGCGGACCGCTTCCGCGTGCTCGGGGATCGCGTCGGGATGGTTGGCCGGGTCGCGGAGCAGTAGCGGCTTCCCGGAGCGCGCCACCAGGCCGGTGAGGCTCTCGCCGATCTTGATCCGCGGCTTCAATGAGAGGTGAGAGCCGGTCTCGAGCGTGCCCGCTACCACCAGCTCGTCGCCCTCCACGAGCCGGAAGCCCACCCAGTCGGTGTTGACGAGGCGGCCGCAGGCGTCCGCGATTCGGCCCAGCAGCGTATCGATGTGCTGGATGCGGGAGAGCTCACCGCTGATCTCGACAAGGCTTTGCATGCGCGCCTCGCGGTTGCGCGCCTCGTGCAGCGAGTGCTCGAGGCTGGCCGCCATCGAGTTGAAGGCCCGCACCGTCGGCCACATCTCGGTCAGGCTCGTCTCGGGCATGCGGGCGGTCAGGTCGCCCTGGCCGAGGCGTGTGGCGCTCTCCGCGAGCGCGCGCACCGGACGCAGGCCGACCACGAGGATGACGTGGATGAGCCCGAGCAGGGTGACCAGCAGGACGCCGGTCACCGCGATCATCGTGCGGATCTCGGCCCACAGCTCGGTCTCGAGACTCTGCCGCGACGGGGTCAGCGCCAGCACGCCGTAGACGACCGGCGCGGCGGCGATGGGCACGCGGTGCTCCTCCAGCCGGACCGGGATCAGCTGCCTGAGCCAGCGCGGGGCGTCTGACCGCCGCAGGTTGGTCGGAGAGGCATCGAAGATGAGGCGAAGACCGTCGCTCTCGTAGAGGGCGACCCGGCTCCACACCGACTCCCCGTTGAGATTGCGGAGGGTCTGCTCGGCCCGCGCGAGGTCTCCGACCACCAGCGAGTCCAGCAGCAGTGGCGCCGCCGCGGTGGCCAGCCGCTCCGTCTGCTCGCCCAGGCGCACGCGCGCCGCCGTCGAGCGGTCACTCAAATTCACCGCGAGCCCGCCGAGGGTCACCGCGACGATCGCGACGCTGCTGAGTCCCAGCAGCAGGGTGCGGAGGCTCGATCTCACTGGCCGATCAGACGGTAGATGCGGCGCACGCCATCGTAGTCGCGATTGCCGGCCGGCTCGAAGCCCTTGAACTTCGCGAGCGTCAGCACCGGCGCCGCGTGAGGGTCACGGCCCATCCTGAGCAGCGCGCGGCGCACCCGCTCCACCGTGGCGGAGGGGACGCGGGGGTGCGCGATCACGGCCAGGTCCGGGAACCCCTCGGAGACGAAGATCTCGCGGAACTGCACCTGCTCGCGCTCCGCGTACTGGGCGAGGAAGCGCGAGTTCACCGCGCCGGCTTCCACCCGCTTCGCCTTGAGCTGGGCGAGGGTGCCTTCCTGGTTGCCCCCGAACACCTGCTCGACGCGAACGCCCGCGTGCTTGAGCGCGACCACCGGCACCGCGTAGGCGACGAAGGCGTCGGTCGACGGGAAGGAGACGCGCTTGCCTTCGAGCTCGCGCAGGTGGCTGATGGAACTGTCGGCGGGCACCGCGATCACCGCGCGAATCGGCTCGCCGGCCCAGCGCGCGATCACCTTGAACCCCACCGAGTTGAACTCGGACTGGAAGTTGTGGTTGGTGAACACGAAGTCGAATTCGCCGCGGCCCATCATGGCGTCGGTCTCCTGCACGGTGCGTCCCATCTTGAGCTGGAGCGGCACCCCGCTGCGCACGCTCACGTAGTGCAGGATCGGATTCCAGCGCTCCGCGGTGAGAGCCGGGCTCTGCTGGTTCAGGACCCCGAAGGTGAGCGGGGTCTGCTGGGCTCCACCGGCTCCGGCCAGCAGCACCAGGGCAGGCAGCGCGATGAGAGCTTTGATCAGGAGTCTCATAGGGTTGCCGCGCAATGCTTTCCAGGGGCGTGCCAAGTCTGCGCGTCGCTAAAGGTGTGAAACGATGATCGAAAAATTCCGGTCCGATCCGGGAGGGGCGGGGCCGAGCCCAGGGACGTCACCGCCGGGACGGATTTCGTCAGGGAGAGGGCCGGACGGAAGGCTCTTCCCGCGCCGACCGCGGGGTGACGGGCCGTGCCATAATTGACCGCGTGAAGTGGAGAATTCCCCTGCCGGAGGACCGCACCCAGCGCACGCTGGCGCTCGCCATCGTGACGTCGCTCCTCTTCCACCTCTTCGTCCTGGTCCCGTTCGTTGTAGTGCCCGGGCTCTTCCAGTCGACGCCGTACGTGAAGCGAGGCGAGCCGCTCCTCGTGGACATCGCCCCCGAGCGGCCGGAGGAGAAGGCCCCGCTCGGCAACCCGTCGCGCCCGGTCGCTCCACCGGAGAGCGTGGCGCGGCCGACGCCTCCTACACCGCGGATGGCGCCGGCTCCGCCGCGGGTGGCGCCGGCGCCCCGGCCGGCGCCGGTCCAGCCGCCCGCACCGCCGCGCGCCGTCGCGAAGTCGGAGCCGTCTCCGGAGCCGATGGTGAAGACACCCGAGCCGACGCCGCCCGCGCCGGAGACGTCGGCCTCGGAGACCGCGCAGAGCGCACCCGCTCCCACGGCGCCCAGCCCGCCCCAGGTCGCGGCCGCGCGGCCGCCCAGCATCTGGCGTCAACCCGGCGGAGGGGGAGGGCTGCAGGGTGGTGGCCGCGGCGGCGTGGACGGAGATCCGATCCCGCTCGACACGCCGGAGCCCAAGTACCAGGACTACTTCAACAAGGTCCGGGAGCGCATCAAGTCGAAGTGGGTGTATCCGCGGCCGGCCGGTGAGCGAGGCATCGAGGGCGAGCTGCTGATCGAGTTCCATATAGCCAAGGACGGCCGCCTGGAGTTCATCGAGCTGCGCCACTCCTCCGGCACGCAGATCCTTGACGACGCCGCGCTCACGGCGGTGAAGCTGGCCCAGCCGTTTCCTCCAGTGCCCGACGACATCGCCAAGCGCAGCCTCGCGATCAACGGGCAGTTCCGGTATCAGATCGTGAGCGGCTTCGTGAATCAGTTCCTCCGGTAGAGCCGTCGACGCCTCCACCGTACGCCGCTTCACGGTCGCCACGCTCCTGCTCCTCTGCGCGGGCTGCGCGGAGACCCGCTGCGCGGACCGGCCGCCGGTCCGCGTCCAGCTCCTGCTGGTCAACGACGTGTACGAGCTGGAGCCCGTCCAGGGCCGCGGCGGTCTTGCGCGAGTGGCCACCCTGGTGCGCGAGCTGAGGCGCGAGAATCCCAACACGCTGTTCGTGCTCGCCGGCGACACATTGTCTCCTTCCCTGCTCTCGACCCTGCGGCAGGGCGCTCAGATGATCGAGGGCTGGAACGCGGTCGGTCTCGACGCGGCCACCTTCGGCAACCACGAGTTCGACTTCGGTCCCGTGGTGCTCGCGCAGCGCATCGGCGAATCGCGCTTCCCGTGGGTGTCGAGCAACGTGCTCGACCGGACCACCGGCGTACCCTTCGGCGGAGCGCGCCCGTGGCTGCGCCGTGACTTCGAAGGCGTGCGCGTCGGCGTGGTCGGGCTCACGACGCCCGATACCGCCAAGACCTCCAACCCGGGCCCTGGGCTGCGCTTCGACGCGCCGCTCGCCGCGGCGCGCATCGCCGTGTCCGCCCTCGGCCCGGTGGACCTGCGCGTGGCGGTGACGCACCTGCCGTTGCGTGAGGACCGCGAGCTGGCCGACGCGCTGACCCTCGACACCATCCTCGGCGGACACGATCACGACCCGATGCTGCACGAGCAGGGGCGCGCGGTCATCGTCAAGGCCGGGTCGGACGCGCTCAACCTGGGGCAGGTGGAGTATGAGATCCGCTGCGGCTCGGTGCTCGGCCGTCGGCAGCGTCTGATCCCGGTGGACGACCGCCTGGCCGAGGCGCCGGACGTGGCCGCGCTGGTGCAGCAGCAGGCGGCGCTGCTCGCGCGCGAGCTGGACACCGTCGTGGGTGCGACCGCCGTCCCGCTCGATGCGCGCGAGACCGCCACGCGCCAGCAGGAGACGCCGCTCGGCCGCCTCTTCGCCGACCTGATGCGAGTGCGCGTCGGCGCGCAGGTCGGCCTGCTCAACAGCGGCGCGATCCGCGGCAACCGGGTGATCCCGGCGGGGCCGATCACCAAGCGCGACGTCCGGCAGCTGCTCCCGTTCAGCAACACGGTGACGCTGCTGGAGGTCTCGGGGGCCGCCCTGCGCGCCGCCCTGGAGCGCTCGGTGGACCAGCTGCCCCGCCCGACCGGCCACTTCCTGCAGACCGCCGGCGTGCGGTTCACCGTGGACCCGGCCCGCCCCCCCGGCCAGCGGGTCGGCCCCATCGAGGTCGGGGACCAGCCGCTCCTCCCAGACGGGGTCTACCGGGTCGCGATGCCGGACTACCTGGCCCGGGGTCGTGACGGCTACTCGATGCTCGCGGCCGCCCGCGTGCTCCTCGCCCCGGAGGACGGCCCGGGCCTGATCGAGACGGTCCTGGCCGGGCTCGCGGCGGGCCGCTCCCCTTGACGCGGATCGACCGCTCCGGTAGGGTATTCAATGCTTTGTGGGCGTAGGCTCGTAGCTCAGTGGGAGAGCGCTACCTTGACACGGTAGAGGTCGGCGGTTCGAAACCGCCCGAGCCTACCATTCACCCTCTGGGGGTGCGCATCGCTAGCCGGTCGAGCGTGAAGTGAATCAGAGGAGTTGCGAGCATCACCGGGCGCAGCCCTGTGATGCTTTTTTGTCTC
>DATFWA010000034.1:0-18692 GCA_035259825.1 Candidatus Methylomirabilota bacterium
CGCGTTCTCGCTCCAATCCCCTACAATCCGGCCTCCAGCTATCCAAGATTTGACAGATCGAAAGGCAACTCGATCGCAGGGTTGGCTTGCGGAGGGTTGCAGCGAGGAGCGGGTGTCCGCAGGCTCTTAATCAGCGGGTCCTGCGGACCTGCGCCACCAATAGCGAACGGGAACCATTGGTAGGTTCCTGACCGGAACGTAGTTGCGTTTATCACCTAGTTGTTAAGTGTCTACAGGGTCTGAAATGTGACTTCCACGTCGCCTCGCTCGGGATCACGGAACGTTCTTGTGACCCGAGCTCTACGGCGACGCGATCAACCTCGGTGGCCATCCGAACCAGGCTGGCGTCGCCTTGGGGCTCGGGCTCGACGAGGCTCCCGGGGGGGACACCGTCACGATCCACGTCGCCCTGCTCAATCCCAGCGCGGGGCGGACGATCTCGACGCTCAAGGCTGCTGTGGACGTGGCGACCGGTCTGGCGAGGATCGTGCGCCTAATCTACCCCGAGCGGTTCGGCATCGCGGGCCTGGACGAAGAAGTAAACCAGCTCATCAGGCACGCGGCCCAGGTATTCGGTGCCCGAGCCCGACAGTTCAGGCGTCAAGCATAGGCGCTGACCAGCTCGGGAAATTCTGGCGTAATTCTGGCGTCAATTCTGGCATAGCGTCGGCAGAAAGGGGGATGGAGCGGTAGAGTTGCCTCCGCCAAGTAACATGAAAGTAAACGGCGGGAGAGTGCGGGAGCAGGCTGCCGTAGCTTCCCAAGCTGGACGTCGCCGGTTCGAATCCGGTCGGCCGCTCCAATTCTCGCAAAGGGCTTACGGGGCTACACCCCGTAGGCCCTTTCGCATGAATTCAGCGTTGGTAGGTGGGGCGGCTCTCTTCGATGCCATGGGTTTCGACACTTGGCCGTGACTCCCGCGGAGCGTGCGCCAATGGCGTGGCTTGCGGGGGCAAGATGTCGAAGGGTCTCGCCTGATGCCGTGGAGATACCGCACCGAGGCTCCCCCATGACGCCACCGTCGCCAGGCTGAGCGCCGTGGCGGCCATGAAGTAGAAGACGCCGTCGATGTCGTAGCTCGCCATCAGTCTAGTGCCGATCAGTGGGCCGACGACCGAGCCCACGCCGCTCACCAGAATGAGGCGCGCGCTCACGCTCACGACGCGGTCGGCGGGCATGCAATCGTGGGCGTGTGCGATGCACACGGGGTAGAGGGTCGAGAGGAAGCCGCCCAGCAGGGCGGCGGCCGTCGCGACTACCGCCAAAGTGTGCGAGAGGCGGATCAAGGCGATGGCGACGACAGCGAAGCCGACGCCGAGCGCGGCCAGCACTCGCCGGCGGTCGAGGCGGTCCGACAAATGCCCGACCGGCATCTGGAAGATGAGGCCGCCGACCACGGCCACGAACATGAAGAGGGCGATTCTCGAGCGATCGATCCCTTCGCCCTGCATCCACGCCGGCACGAGCGCGTAGAAGGTGCCGGCGATCATGCCCTGCAGTGCGCAGCCGACGACCGCGACTGGCGCGGTGCGCGTGAGCTGTCCGAAGGGCAGCGTCGGGGCGGCGGTCGCCTGCGGTGGCTCCGCTCGGGTCGTACTCACCATGACGAGCGCCACTGAGAAGAGGGCGACGATCGCGTTGAACGGCCTCACCGACTCGATGTCGCTCACACCTATGAGGAGCTGTCCAGCCGCCAGCGCGGCGAAGGTACCCACCATGTAGAAGGAAAACACCCGTCCGCGCGATTCGGGCGGCGCCTTCGCGTTGAGCCAACTCTCGGTCGTGATGAAGAGCCCGGCACAGCCGAACCCGATGACCGCGCGCAGGACCATCCAGAGCAGCGGGCCGACCAGGAACGGCATGGCGGCAGTCGCGGCGGCGGCGAGGCCCCCGAACGCGGCATAGGCGCGGATGTGTCCGATCCGCTCGATGATCGGTCCGCAGCGCACCGCTCCAACGGTGAAGCCCGCGAAGTAGCTGCTGAGCACCAGGCCGGCCAGGGTCGGGGCGAAGCCCTCGAGCGCGATGCGTAGCGAGACGAACGTCCCGAAGAATCCGTTGGCGAACTGGATGATGCTCGTGGCGACGATGAGCGTTCCGATCGCCGCACGCATGGACCATGTCGGACGCATGGAGTCCCCTCCTACACGGGAGGTGTAGGTGACATGCCGCGCCTCGTCCTTGGGTCTGGGACCTTCGACGGAGTATACTCCTCCCGCTACGAAGCAGACTGTCATGAGGAAGCGAACCGTCACCCTGCTTCTCACGATGCTGGTCGGTGTAACGGGCGGTGTCGCACCGGCCGGGGCGGAGTGGAACCTCGACCTCTACGGCGGCGCCGCGTGGATCCAGTCGTCCGACCTGAAGGTGCGCGGCGAGGATGACACTCACGCCGTCAATCTGACCATCTTCGACATCAATACCGACGCAGGGTTCACGGTCGGGACTCGCTTCGGATACTGGCTCGAGCCGGTGCCGTTCCTCGGCTTCGACCTGACGTGTTCTACATGCAGATCCCGATCCCCAGCCAGACCAGAGCCCGGACTGCGGCCTTGACGGGCGAGTTCCTCGACCGGCCGATCTCGGTGAGCATCAATGGTGTCGCTTCGATCCCGCGCGTGGACGCGCCCCTCTTCGGCTTCGCGCCCGAGATGGGCTTGTCGTTCAAGTTCTGAGTTGTGCGCATTCTCTCCCATGAGGCTGACGTGCTCCGGCCGGGAGCGAACTCGAGGTCTGCGGGTCGGGCAGATACGGAGGAGCGGAACGATGCGGGTGACTGCGATATTGTTTCTAGCCTTGTTCAGCGCGGTGTCGGCCGGATGTGGCGGCTGGGAGGCGAGGAGGGCCGCGCTCAACGCGCCGACCGGTGACGTCGGAGGCACCTGGACGGGCGCCACGACGGGTGAAGAAAAGCCCTACCCAATCACATTGACTCTGGAGCAGACGGGTACGGATGTGACCGGAGCGATACGAATCGACGGGCGACCAAACCTCTCTGGCCGCGTCAAAGGCGCTATCCGCGGCGAAGTGCTGAACTTATCGCTTACAACGGCAGCCCACATGGGAGGCGAGATCTTCGTACAGCAGGACAACATGATGACCAGCAACGCCTTCGGGCTTCACTTCACGCTGCGGCGCTCGAAATAGCCCGGATGCCGCTTACGGTAGCTTCGACGAGTTGGCCGAGACCTCGGATTCGTTCAACCAGCAGATCAGCGTCCATTAGATCCAGTACGAATCGATCGCGAGTCCGGAGGTCCGTCAGCACGTTGCCCCCGCGCTGCTTGCTTTCCGCGCTTACTTTCTCGACGAGACGGTCGATCTGCACTTCATCGCTGAAGAACGACGGCCATTGGGCACGCCGGGGCGCGCGAGGCGGCCCGTGATGATGGGAAGATACTTGAAGAGTTACAGGCTCCAGTTCGCGGCGTAGATGTGCGCCACGGGCTCCGCGGCTGGAGTGAGTCGCTGCTCCGCGAGGCGCTCGGCGGGCACAACCGTTAGGGTCGCGCAGCCGCCCAGGATGATCAGAACGGAGGCAGGGAGAAGTAGTAGAGCGTCCTTGAGAAATCCAGCCGAGCCGCTGTCACCGGGTGGCAGAGAAGTGGTCGGTGGGGCATCAATGTGGCACCTTGCTGCGTTGTTCGTAGGAGATGGCGTAGGCCGCGGAGCGGGCCAGCAAGACCGGGTCGGCCGAGAGATCGATGCCGTCCGGCCGGTTGGCGGGGTCGAAGATGAGACGCCGCTCGTCGGCCGCGGTCGTCGGGGACATGCGGGTGATCTCGAGCCGCCCGAGGTCGGCGACGGGGCGATCCTCCGGCCAGAGGGCGGTGGCGTCGTCCGTCGGATCGCCCTCCGCGGCCAGCTGCAGGAGCAGCCGAAAGAGCACCGGACCACGCTGGAGCCGGTCTTCCAGCTCCTCGCGGAGAAAGCTGGGGCTCCGCTTGCCGGCATCGTCGGGTGAGAGAAAGGCCTCGCCGGCCTCGGGCACGAAGCGATAGCGTCCGAAGCGGCTGGTGCCGTCGCCGCCGGTGAAGCGGAACGCGTGCTCGGCATGATACGTCGTCTGGGCGTAGCTGGCTGGTACGGGCTTCTTCATCAGGCGCTCGACGAAGGCGCGGGCGGCAGGGTGGCCGGCGAGAAAGCGAGGAACCGCGTCGGGGTCGGGCCGGCCGGTGGCCGGGTCCGGCAGCTGGGCCTGGAGGAACTCGAGCAGCTCCTCGGGAGTCCGGGCGACGAATCCTTCAACGGAATTGGCAAGGATATCGGCGCTCTTGCCGTCGGAGAGCTGGAACTTGACCGCCATCGAGCGCACGCCCGGCGCGCCATCATGCACGTCAGGATTGCCGCTGGCATTGGCGAAGCGGACGATGACGGGCACTGGCAGACCCGAGAAATGGGGTGCCCGCGTGACACGGGAGGCATTGGACGACGCGCGGAACGTGCCCGAGCCCACGACACCCTTGGCGTGGACGGGACGGAAACCGGGATGCGGGCCAGCCAGCATCCGCATGGTCTCGACGAGGCGGCGGATGACGAGTTCCGGGGTGCCGGGCATGTGGGTTCCTCCTCTTCTCCGCCGCGTCGCGCGAGTGCCCGAGACGGGAATCGCCGACGCTCACGGTCGCTCCAGCCCGAGCGCGGTCTCCCAGGCCTGCTGGGTGGCGATCTCCTGGGTCCACGGACGCATCAGGGCGCCCGCTCGCGCGTCTCGCGCGTAGCGCTCGAGAGGGTAGCGCTTGAGCAGACCTCGGCCGCCGCAGACGCGGATGGCCTCCTGGGTCACCGTCACCGTCGACCGCTGTACGGTGACGTGGGCGGCCCGCGCGCGCTGGACGACGTCGGGCGAGCAGCCGACGCGCGCTTCCGAGATCGCGCGGTAGTAGAGCGCGCGCGTGGCCTCGAGCGTGAAGAGCATCTCGGCCACCGCGTGTCCCTTCACGGCGACCTCGGTGTGGAGACCGGGAGAGCCCGGCATCTGACCGGTCAGGTACGCCAGCGCGCCGTCGTAGGCAGCCTGCATCAACCCGAGAAACGTGGCGCAGAAGGTCAGTGGTGACAGTTGCGGCATCGCGTTGTACATCGCCCCGAACAGGCCGGGTGGCAGGACCTCGCCGTCGTCGGGGACGAACACGTCCTTCAAGAGCATGTCCCGGCTAACGGTGCCCCGCATGCCCATCGGGTCCCAGTCGCCCGGGAAGGAGACGCCCGGCGCGTCCTTCGGCACCTTGAGATACAGCGTCCGCTCGATCCAGGGCTCGTCGCCCAGCCGGATCGCCGGGGTGGCGAAGTAGGGGGCCGAATCGGCGAGGGAGACGAAGAACTTCCGTCCGTTGACCACGTAGCCGCCGTCGACCTTCTGCGCGGTGGTGCCGAAGCGGCGGCCGCCCATGCGGAGCGCGGTGTCCGTCTCGCCCTGCTCCACCGGCTCGCTGTGGGGCTGGCCGTAGAAGACGCCGTCCTCGATGACCTCCCGGAACTTGTCCGTCCGGAGCTTGTCGTGGCGCTCCCGCGCCGCCGGGGACATCGGCATCTGATCGGCAATGACGCCCATCATGAGCATGGTGAGGCAGTGCATGTTGAACGTGAGCGAGGTCGACGCGCTGCCCTGGGCGATGTGCTCGGCGACCAGGCAATAGGTCTCGTAGTCGGCGCCCAGGCCCCCGTGCTCGGCGGGGATGCAGAGGCCGAGGAGCCCGCTGGATCGGAGGTCCGCGTAGTCGTCGAAGGGGAACGAGGCCTCCCGGTCGTGGCGCTCGGCGCGGGGTGCGAAGCGCTCGAGCGAGAGACCGCGGGCCAGCTCGATCAGCTCGCGTTGTCGCGAAGATGGGCTCAAGTCCATGCGCCGCTACTTCTCCCCCAGGTAGGCCTTCCGCACCACGTCGGAGTGCAGCAGCGCCGTGGCACTGTCGTGGAGCACGATGCGCCCGGTCTGGATGACGTAGCCGCGATGCGCCACCCGCAAGGCCATGCGGGCGTTCTGCTCGACCAGCAGGATGGTGGTGCCGAGCCGGTTGATGTTCTGGATGATGTCGAAGATCGTCTCCACCAGGATCGGGGAGAGGCCCATCGAGGGCTCGTCGAGCAGCAGCATCGCGGGGCGGGCCATCAGCGCTCGGCCCATCGCGAGCATCTGCTGCTCGCCCCCGGACAGCGTGCCCCCCTTCTGCTGCAGCCGGTCGCGGAGCCGCGGGAACAGGGTCAGCACCTGCTCGAGGTCGCGCGAGATCGCCTCGCGGTCCACGCGCGCGAAGGCGCCCAGCTCGAGGTTCTCGAGCACGGTCATCGGCGCGAAGATGCGCCGTCCCTCGGGCGACTGGGCGATACCGAGACGGGCGATGCGGTGGGTGGGAACCCGATCGATGCGCTGCCCATCGAAGCTCACCGTGCCCCGGAGCGGACGTACCGTGCCGAGCACGGTACGCAGCGTGGTGGTCTTGCCCGCTCCGTTCGATCCGATCAGGGTGACGATCTCCCCGCGGGCGACGCCGAGCGACACGCCCTTGAGCGCGCGGATGTTGCCGTAGTAGGCGTGGATGTCCTGCAGCTCGAGCAGGCCCGTGGCGGCGCTCATCCGGAGACCAGTTCCTCCTCGTAGCCCTTGCCCAGGTAGGCCTCGATCACCTTCGCGTTGCGTCGGATCTCGGCCGGGGTGCCCTCCGCGATGCGCGTGCCGTAGTCGAGCACGGTGATGCGGTCGGAGATCGACATGACGACCTCCATGTGGTGTTCGATGAGCAGGATGGCGAGTCCGATCTCCTCACGCAGGAGCCCGATCAGCTCGGTCAGCGTGTCGGTCTCACGCGGGTTCATCCCCGCGGTGGGCTCGTCCAGGAGCAACAGCCGCGGCTCGCTGGCGAGCGCCCGCGCGATCTCGAGCCGCCGCTGGTCGCCGTAGGCCAGATTCTTGGCCAGCTCCTCGTCGCGGTCGTGGAGGCCGACGAAGGCGAGCATCTCGCGTGCCCGCGCGCGCGCTCGCGCCTCCTCGGCCACGACCACCGGGGGACGGAAGACCGCGCCGGCCACCGAGGCGCGCAGCCGACAGTGCTCTCCGACCAGGACGTTGTCGAGCACGCTCATGTTCTGGAAGAGCCGGATCGACTGGAAGGTACGCGCCACCCCGCGCCCGACGATGGCGTGGGGGCGGAGACCGACGAGGCTCTCGCCGTCCAGGAAGATCTCGCCGCGATCCGACCGGAGGAGCCCGGTGACCAGGTTGAAGAAGGTGGTCTTGCCGGCTCCGTTGGGGCCGATCAGGCCCACGATGCCACGCGGCGGGATCACGAGATCGACCTCGCTCACCGCCAGCAGTCCCCCGAAGCGCCGGGTGAGGCCGCGCACGTCGAGCACCGGGCGGCCGGTCGGCGCGGCCGCGCTCGCACCGGGCTCACGCAGCCAGCCCGGGATGGCCTCCGCGCGGGGACGAGGCGGGGCCGCCACCAGCGCCAGAGTTTCCTCGCCCTCGTCCACGTCCGCGGCGGGGGGACGGACGCGACGGCCCGCCAGACCCTCGGGCCGGATCAGCATGATGACGACCAGGCCCAGGCCGAAGAAGAACCAGCGCCAGAGCGTGAGGTCCACGCTCGCCAGCGCGGTGATGCCGAGCGAGCGGCCGACGGCGCGGATCAGGAAGGTCATCTGGGCGAGCAGGATGCGATCGAAGAGCGTGATCAGCATGCCACCCAGGATCACGCCCTTGAGGCTCCCCATGCCGCCCAGGACCACCATGCACAGCAGCATGATCGACACGTTGAACTCGAAGGCGCCTGGCGTGATGGCCTGCAGCTTGGCCGCGTAGAACGACCCGGCGAAGCCCGCGAACGAGGCCCCGAGGCCGAAGGCCAGGAGCTTGGTCTTCACCGGGTTCACCCCCGTGCAGTCCGCGGCGGTCTCGTCCTCGCGGATGGCCATCCAGGCGCGGCCGAGCCGCGAGTGGCGCATCCGGTTCATGGCCCAGAGCGAGCCGGCACCGATCGCCAGGATCAGGAAGTACCAGGGGATGAAGTCGGTGTCGAAGTTGACGCCCGGCAGATGGGGGCGCCCGACCGGGTTCACTCCATTTTCCCCGCCGGTCAGGTTCAGCCGCTCGACGGGCCGCCAGCCGCCGAGGTCGATCGTGATGTCGCCCAGGTTGCGGATGGCGACCGGGATGATCTCGCCGAAGGCCAGGGTGATGATGGCGAGGTAGTCGCCGCGGACCCGAAGCGTCGGCGCCCCGATCACCACGCCGAGACAGGCCGACACCAGTGCGGCGATCCAGATGATCACCCAGAAGCTCCACGCGTGACCGTAGAGCGGTGAGCCCAGCACCGGCGAGTTCAGCAGGCCCATGGTATAGGCGCCGATCGCGAAGAAGGCGGCGTAGCCCAGGTCGAGGAGACCCGCGTAGCCGACCACGATGTTCAGCCCCAGAGCGAGCAGCACGTAGATCATCGCGTCGGTCACCGCATGGACCGTCTGGGCGTGCAGCCAGCGGTCGACGAACGGATAGGCCATCAGCGCAGTCACCAGCAAGGCCGCGGGCAGGGGACGGACGCGGCCGGGGGCGGTCACGCCTTGTCCGGGACGCGCTCGCCCAGCAGGCCCTGGGGCCGGAAGACCAGGACCAGGATCAGGATCGCGAACACGAGCGCGTTGGTCCAGCGCGCCGAGATGTACTGGTCGCTCCACGCGGAGAGGAAGCCGATCAGGAGGCCGCCGAGCGCTGCGCCCGGCATGTTCCCGATCCCGCCGAGCACCGCCGCGGTGAAGGCGCGCAGCCCGGCCTGGTAGCCCATCCACCACATGCCGATGTTGTAGTAGAGGCCCTGGATCAGGCCGGCGGCTCCGGCCAGCGCGCCGCCGATGAAGAAGGTGAGGATGATCGTCTTCTCGACGTCGATCCCCATCGCGAGCGCGGTCTCCTTGTCCTGAGCGGTGGCGCGCATCGCCTTGCCCCAGCGGGTGCGGGTCACGAAGTACTGGAGCGCGACCATCAGGGGGATCGTGACGCCGAGGACGAGGACGTCCTTGGTGGTGATGAAGAGCAGCGAATCGATCCCGAGCCAGTCCCGGAGGATATCGACCGAGGGGAACAGATCCGGGTAGGCGATCGGGGCGGGGCCGCGCCAGATCAAGGTGAGGTTCTCGAGCATGAAGGACACGCCGATGGCGGTGATCAGCGGCGCGAGGCGGAAGGCGTTGCGGAGCGGACGGTAGGCCACGCGGTCGATGGTCACGTTGATCACGCCGGTGGTGAGCATGGTGGCCACGAAGACGAGCGGCAGCACGGTGACCAGATGCCAGCCCTGCAGCGTGGTGGTCATGCCGAGCAGCGCGAAGTAGGCGAGCGAGATGAACAGGCCGAGCATGAACACGTCGCCGTGGGCGAAGTTGATCAGGCCGATGATCCCGTAGACCATCGTGTAGCCCAGGGCGATCAGGGCGAAGACGGCCCCGCGGGTGATCCCGTTGACCGTCTGCTGGATCAGGACTTCGTGCCAGTCCATCTCTAAATGGGGGGGAGCGGCGCCGCTCCTCCCCCATGCCCCCCCACCGCCTTGATCGAGTGCGTGGCGGTGGAGCGGGGCACCGCTCGAGCGGTGGCTATTCGCCCGGCGAGGGGCACCGCACGGGAGGTGGATACTCGCGCCACGGGCCGGCCACCCACTGCATAGCTCACGCCCGCGGCGCGGTCCACTTGCGCGGAGGTCGACTTACTCGAGGATGGACTCGAACTGGAACTTGCAGCCGATGGGTGTGTCGGCCTTCACGACCTTGAAGCCGGACATGGTGTCGTAGTCGACGTCGCCGTTGGCATCGAAGCTCCACTTGCCGTTGATGCCGTCGAAGTTCTTGGTGGTGGCGATGGCCTTGCGCAGGGCTTCGCGCTTCTCGGTCGGGTCCTTGCCCTTCTCGATCGCGGGGCCCGCGCGCTTGATCGCGTCGATGGCGACACGCCCCGCCTCGGCGGCGTAGAGCGCGTAGGAGGTGGGTTCCTTGCCGAACTTCTTCTTGTACTCCTCGTAGGTCTTGGCCCCCACGCCCTTCATCTTCTCGAACGGCAGGCCGGCGAAGGTCACGCGCATCTCGGTGGCCATCGCGACCTCGCAGGTCGCGCCCTTGAGCAGCTCCTCCTCCAGGAGGCCGTCGGGCCCCATGAAGCGCACGCGCGGGGCCACCAACCCCACCTCCTTCATCTGGCGGATGATGACCTGGGCGCCGGTCTCGATGACGCCGCCCATGTACACGAGGTCGGCTCCCGAGGCGCGCACCTTGGTCAGCACCGGCTTCTGGTCGGGCTGTTTCCAGTCGATGCCCTCGTTGGCCACCACGGGGAGACCGATCTTCTTGGCGGTGGCTTCGAAGACGTCGGCGATGCCCTTGCCGTACAGCTCCTGGTCGTTGAGGATGAACACCTTCTTGACGCCCAGGCGCTTCGCCCACTTCGCCCCTACCGCGCCCTGGATATCGTCGGCCGGGATCGGGCGGAAGTAATTGGCGAATCCCATGGGCCGGTAGATCTCGGGCTCGCCCGGCGCGGCGCCCTGCTTCTTGGTGAGGCCGGGGTAGGTGTTGGCCGGGGTGATCTGCGCCATGTGAGCCCGGTTGTTGATCGGGATCGAGACCTTGGCCGCGCCCGAGTTGTAGGTGCCCACGTAGAGGATGGCGAGCGGATCGGCCACCGCCTTGTTGGCGTTCTCGGCTTCGACCGCGCCGTCCCACTTGCCGGTCTGGGGAGAGGCGTCGTCGAGGTTGATGACTTCCAGACAGAAACCGGCCACCGTGCCGCCGACCTCGGCGATGGCCATGTCCAGGCCATTCTTCATGCCGGTGCCTTCCGGGATCATCGCGCCCTGCATCGGCCAGGAGGTGTAGATGCGGAGCTTGCCCTTGGAACACTGCTGGGCGGTGGCGTCGATCGGATTCGTAGCCACCAGGGCGAGCACCGCGCTCAAGAGAATTCCAAGCCTCGTCCATCCGCGCATGACGTCCTCCTTCCACGTGACTGCGACGTGAGCAAGCGCCAAGGATCAGTCCGGAGCTTGGCCGGATGCTGGAGACTGCGGCGCCGCCTGTCAAGAGCTTTCTTGGGTGGCGTCCTGCGTTATGCTGTGGCCGCCGACGGAGGGACGACATGCCGGAGCCACGCGTCATCTACGAACCGAAGCCGGGCTCACCGATCGCGGTCGATCGTCCGTTCTACGACCGACTGGCCGCGGAGACCGGCGCCCGCACCCTGGTGGACAGGTTCGTGGTCCCGAAGCGCTCGGGCCGCGCCTGGCCGGTCCGCGCTGGGCAGGTCTTCCGCATCGTCGCGGTGGAGGGGCCGCAGGTGGCCGATTTCAACGCCTGGAACCTCGAGAATCCGCGCGAGCGCTTCTGGGCCGCCCGCACCAAGCAGCTGCATCGGGCTCACGTCACCACGTACGATCGGCTCTGGTCCTGCCTGCCGTACCTGCGGCCGATGCTCACAATCACCAACGACACCATCCGCTACGGCCGCGATCAGGATGGGGCCGGCTGCCACGATCTCCTGGGCACCCGCTGCGACCCGTACGTGCACAAGATGCTCAACGGCGAGGACTTCGATCTCAGCTGCCACTCCAACCTCGTCCGCGCGGTGGCGCCCTACCGTCTCACCGAGCTGGACGTTCACGATGTCCTGAACGTCTTCCAGGTCACCGGGCTCACCCCCGACGATCGCTACTTCGTGAAGGCGAGCCCGGCCAAGCGCGGCGACTTCATCGAGTTCTTCGCGGAGATCGACGTGCTGTGTGCGATCTCGACCTGCCCGCACGGCGACCTGTCGGTGCAGATGTGGGGCTCGGACGCGGGAGACCCGCTCGCGACCTGCCGGCCGCTTGGAGTGGAGATCTGGCAGCCGGATCCGGCGCTGCTCGCGGGCTGGCGGTCGCCGGGACCCTCGGACTACCGGGGAGACCACGGCCTGGGCCGAGGCTAGCCGGAAGGCTCATGGCCACGAAGCAGATGCTCACGATCCCGGCGCGCCGCGGCGCCGCCGCGCGGGTGACGAGAGGTCAGCGCATCACGGTGATCAACACGCACGGCGCGCAGGTGGTGGACACCTGGGCGTTCGCAGCGAGCGACGTGACTGAGTGGATGTCGATGGAGTGCAGCCGCGCGTGGTTCCTCAAGCTGCGGGCCTCGGTCGGCGATACCTTCCTCAGCAACCAGCGGCGCCCGATCCTGAGCCTGGTGGAGGACACCTCGGGCGGGGCCCACGACACGCTCATGGCTGCCTGCGACGCCCCGCGCTATCGCCTGCTCGGGATCGAGGGCCACCACGACAACTGCCGTGACAATCTCCACGCCGCGCTCGCCACGCTGGGCGTTCGGATCCCGGCCACCCCGTCGCCGCTCAACCTGTTCATGAACATTCCATGGACCGCCGCCGGGACGCTGGCCTGGGCCGAGCCGGTCTCCACGCCGGGAAGCTACGTGGTGCTCCGCGCGGAGATGGATCTGGTGGTCGCCTTCTCGGCGTGTCCCCAGGACATCCTGCCCATCAACGGAAGGACCGGAACGACCACCGAGGCCCACTTCACCATCGAGTAGCCCAGGAGCCCCGATGTCACGCTACTACTGTCACGAGTATCCGGACGTTCTCGTCCTCGAGACGCAGGTAATCGACGCCCGCCCCGGCGCGGTGCTGCTCGCACAAAGCCCCTTTCATCCGGGTGGCGGGGGTCAGCTGGCGGATCGCGGCATCGTCCGGTGGAATGGCGGAGAGGTGCGGGTGGCCGGCATCGAGACCCTCGACGGGCGCCACTGGCATCTCCTTGCCGATCCGGTGGAGATGACGGGCACGGTGGAGACCGTGGTGGACGCGGAGTTCCGCTCGATGATGGAGCAGCTGCACACCGACACGCACATCCTGAACGCGCTCGTGTTCCGGCAGTTCCAGGGCGCACTGGTGACGGGCGCCCAGCTCAACGAGGACGGCACCGCGCGCATGGACTTCGATCTGCCCGACGCCGACAACGACCGACTGCGCGCGCTCGAGCCCGAGATCAACGACGTGATCCGCCAGGACCTGCAGGTGCGCTACGCGTACGTGGCGGTGGCCGATGCCCTGGCCGAGCCCGGCCTCGTGCGGAATCGCTCGGTGGCGCCGCCGCCCGCGGAGGACGGGACGGTGCGTCTGGTCGAGATCGTGGGGCTGGATCGCCAGGCCTGCGGCGGCACCCACCTGTCATCCACCGCCCGCTCGCAGCCGGTGCGGATCCTGAAGATCGACAACAAGGGGCGGCACAACCGACGGGTCAAGATCGGGCTCACCGGCGCCCCACGCGGCTGAGGCGCGGGCCGCGAGCTGCTTCCCGCGCGGGACGTTAGGCGGGACCGAAGCCGATGAGCGTCTGGTACTCGAGCTCGAGCGGACGGAAGCGGACGGGCAGTCCGCCCTTCAGCGTCTCGAACGGGATGTCCACAACCCGCCCGAGCAGGGACACGCCCTCGTCGAGCCGCACCACCGCGACCGCGTAGGGAACCTCGCCGCCGCGGCCGCGCGGGGCTACGCGGATCACGGTGTGGGAGACGATCGTGCCGGTGCCGGCGAGCGGCACCGGCTTCCAGTCGCGCTGCTGGCACTGGTCGCAGAACTCCTTCGGCGGAATCGCCAGCGCTCCGCAGCGGCCGCAGCGGATGCCGGTGAGCCGGCCGGCGCGCGCTTCCTCGAAGAAGCCCTTCAGGTTGATCACGCGCTCAGTCACGGCCGAAGAGGCTCACGAGCACGGTTGCGGTGTTGCCGCCCAGGGTGTGGGTGAGGCCGGTCGACGCGCCCTCGACCTGTCGCGGCCCAGCTTCCCCGCGGAGCTGGGTGACGATCTCGGCGATCTGGGCTGCGCCGGTGGCCCCGATCGGATGGCCCTTGGCCTTCAGTCCGCCCGACGGGTTGACCGGTAGGCGGCCGCCGAGGCTCGTCCAGCCCTTCTCGGCGGCGAGGCCGCCGGTGCCCGGCTCGAAGAAACCGAGCCCCTCGGTGGCCACGATCTCGGCGATCGTGAAGCAGTCGTGCAGCTCCACCACGTTGACGTCCGCGGGCGTCTTGCCGGCCTGTCGATAAGCGCCCTGGGCCGCGCGCTCGGTGGCGGTGACGCGCGACAGGTCGCGTTTCTCGTGCACGAACATGGTGTCGGTGGCCGCGTGGGTGCCGAGCACCCAGATCGGCCGGCGGTGCCGGCGGGCGACCTCCTCGGAGGCGAGCACGATGGCCGCCCCGCCGTCGGTGAAGGGGCAGCAGTCGAACAGCTTCAGCGGGTCGGCCACGTAGGCGCTCTTGAGCACCGTATCGAGCGTGATCTCCTTGCGGAACTGGGCCTTCGGATTCATCGTGCCGTGCCGGTGGTTCTTCACGGCCACGTGGGCCATCTGCTCCTCGGTAGTGCCGTACTTGTCCATGTGGGCGCGCGCGATCAGCGCGAAGACGCCCGGGAACGTCAGGCCCGCCGGCTGCTCGATCGAGGCATCGGAGCAATAGGCGAAGAACTCGGTGGCGTTCTCGGTGGGGACGTTCAGCACCCGCTCGGCGCCGCCGACCAGGATGACGTCGGACACGCCGCTGGCGATCTCCATCACCGCATGGCGGAAGGCCACGTGGCTGGTCGCGCACGCATTCTCGAAGCGCGTGGTCGGCACCGACGGCAGACCCAGCAGGGTGGCGGCCAATGGCGCCATGTGGAGCTGGCGCTCCGTCTCGCCCCCGGTGACGTTGCCGAAATAGAGCGCCTGGATCGCGTTCGGCGCGATGTCCGCGTCCATGATCGCCTCGGCCGCGGCCTCGGCGAACAGCTCGGCACTGGTCCGGTCGTGCTTGCCAAACTTCGTGATGCCCGCTCCGATGACGGCAACCCGACGCATCTGGTCTCCTCGCAGCGCCTGAAGTAATGACTGAGGCTACGATCATCATACTGCCGCGCTGCGTGAAGTGGAAACCCTTCGCCCAAATGGTCGTAGAAACCCTCAGGGGCGTGATAGCGTGTGCCGCATGATTCGGGACTTCTGGGCGATGTCCGGGCGAGGCACGGCGTGACCGTCGAGGAAGCCCTTCTCGCGGTGGTGGGGCTAGTCGCCATCGTGCTGCTCTTCCTGGGCCTCACGCAGGCGCTCGAGGGCGATCCGCGCGCGCGGCTTCGCGCCCGCCGGCGGCGTCTGTCCCGGCGCGGTCCCGCCCGCCCGACTGCCCGGGCTCGATCCGTCACGGCGAGAGCACCGCAGCCGGCACCGCGCCTGAGGGAGCCGCCGGCCGTCGAACCGGTTCAGCTAGCCCTGGAGATGGCCGAGGCGGTGCCCGAGCCCGCGGGGGCGGAGAGCGCCGAGGATCTAGCGTGGCGAGAGCGGGTGGCCGGGCACATCCGGCGTCGCGAACTCGGCGAGGCTCGGGGACTCATCGACCGGGCCCTGGCCTCGGGCGACATGACGGTCGGCAGCGCCGAGTTGCTGCTCGAGGTCTGCTCAACCGCGATCGCTCGTGACCTCTGGCGGCTGCGCCGCGCCGCCCGCCGCGGGACCGGCGACGAGGCCTCGCTCGGCGCGGTGATGGACACCACGCGCGTCATCCTGGAGTCCGAGCCGGCGTCGACCCTCGTCGCCGAGCAGCGGCAGCAGGCGGGCCGACGCCTCTGGCGCGGCCACACCCGCCTCGGCCTGCGGCGCTGGCGCAGCGGGGACTTCGAGGCGGCGGTCGAGACGCTCTCGGGGGCCCTGTCGGTGCCGGGGATCGACGAGCGCCGCCGCCGGCTCGCCCGCGACCTGCTGGTGCGCACGCTGGAGGACGCAGCCGGCCAGAGCCTCGAGCTCATCCCGCAGCTGCGCGGCGATGGCGACCGGGCGGCCGCGGTGGAGCAGGCGCAGCGCGTGCTCGGGCACATCCGGCGCGCCCGCGAGGAAGGCATCCCGGCCGAGGACCTCGCGGTGGCGGTCTCGCGCGCGCGTCAACTGCTGGAGCACATCGAGCACACCTCGGTTCCATGAGCGATCTCGGCCCCGCGCTCACGCTCGGCCAGATGGTGGACCGCGCCGCCGAGCAGCTCCCGGACCGCGAGGCGATCGTCTTCAAGGGGGAGCGGGTCAGCTACGGCCAGCTCAAGCGCCGCGCGGACGACTTCGCCCGCGGCCTGCTCGCGATCGGCCTCGGACCCGGCGATCACGTCGTCCTGTGGATGCCGAACTCGGTGGAGTGGGCCGTCGCCAACCTGGGCATCGCCAAGATCGGCGCGGTGACCGTCACGTGCAACAGCCGCTACAAGGCGATCGAGGTCGACTACGTGCTGCGCCAGTCCGATGCGCGGGCGCTGATCATGGTCGACCGCTTCGACGCCGCCGCCATCGACTACCTGGCGATCCTGCAGCAGCTGTGCCCGGACGGTGATCGATCCGCCTTCCCGAAGCTCCGCCACGTGATCGTGCGGGGCGGGCAACGGCCGGCGGGGGCGGTGAGCTTCGACGAGGTGGAGCGCTCGGGCCGAGGCGGCTCCGCGTCGGCGCTCGACGCCGTCGCGATCCGGCCGGAGGACGCGGTGGAGATGCTGTACACCTCCGGCACCACCGGCGAGCCCAAAGGGTGCCTGCTCTCGCATGGCAACATGTACTTCAAGTGCCGGGTCTACACGGACCTGCACGGCTGGACCTCGGCAGATCGCTACCTGGTCCCAGTGCCCTACTTCCACATCTTCGGGTCGATGGGCGGGATCGCGGCCAACTGTCTCGTCGGCTCGACCCAGGTGCTCATGGACGTCTTCGATCCGCTCGAAGCCATGCGGCTCATCGAGGCGGAGCGGGTGACGATCTTCTCGGGCGTCCCCACCATGTTCATCACCATCCTGGGGCATCCCGCCTTCCGCCAGCACGATCTCCGCACGCTGCGGACCGGCTCGATCGGCGCCGCGCCGGTGCCGGTGGAGATCATGCGGAAGATCATCGATCGGGAGCGCGGGCTCGGCATGGACGCGCAGGTGGTCTACGGTCTCACCGAAGCGACCGGCGGTACGCACTGGACACGGTCGGGCGATCCGATCGAGAAGCGCGTGGCCACCGTGGGCGTCCGGACCTCGGAGATCGAGGATCGGGTGGTCGATCCAGCCACCGGCCGCGAACTACCTGCCGGCGAGGAAGGCGAGCTGTGCGTCAAGGGCCCCACGCTCATGATCGGGTACTACAACAAGCCGGAGGCCACCGCCGAGAAGATCCGCGACGGGTGGCTGCATACCGGCGACATGGCGGTGAAGGACGCGGACGGCTACGTGCGGATCACCGGCCGCCTCACCGACATGATCATCGTGGGCGGCTTCAACACCTATCCCGCCGAGATCGAGAACTTCTTCCTGAAGCACCCGAAGATCCTGGACGTCTCGATCGTGGGCGTGCCGGATCCGATCATGGGCGAGGCGGTCATGGCCTTCGTGATCCCGCGCGAAGGCGCGACGCTCGAGCCCGAGGAGATCGTGGCCTTCGCGCGTGGCAAGATCGCCAACTTCAAGTTGCCGAAGTACGTCGAGATCGTCGAGCGGTTCCCACTGACCGGCTCCGGCAAGGTGCAGAAGTTCAAGCAGAAGGCTTACGCGGTCGAGAAGTACGCCCTGCGAGGATCGTAGCGCGATGGCTACTTCGACGCCCGCCTCCGCGCTTGGATCTCCGCGCGGCGTTCCCGGGTCGCGGGCTCGTCGACGGTCCACGTCGCGGTGTCGATGACGACGCCGTAGTCGTCCCGGGCCGCGCCGAAACTGACGAACTCGTTCCTGACGTCCTTCAGCACGCGGGCCGGATCTCGCTCGAGCGGGTCGCCCCAGCCGCCGGGGCCCGGCTGCTCGTGGCGGAAGACATCGCCCCGCTTCATCGTCATCGTGAGCTTGCCCGGCAGCGCCCGGGCGTCCGGGCCCGGGTTGAGCACGTTGTGGGCGGGCCGGCCGGCCTGGCCCCCGTAGAGCCCGTACGGCGGAACGTCGTGGCGATCCGCGCGCACCTGTAGGATTGCCTCCTCGGCGAGGAGCTTGTAGTCGCGGCGAATCGACATGCCGCCGCGGTACTTCCCGGGACCGCCTACGTCCTGGACGAATTCGGTGCAGAGGATCTGCAACGGCTGCTCCGCCTCGGTGATCTCGACGGGCGGCAGCGACATGTTGGCCAGCATGTTGGCGTTGCCGTCGAGCCCGTCGGACCACGCGCGCCCGCCCCACGCCGAGCAGATGAACTCGACAAAGATGAATGGCCGCCGGTCGGGGTAGTAGCCGCCGATCGAGACGCCGGTGTTTCCGCCTTCCGAGGCGGCGATGGAGCGATCGGGCAGCATCTGGGCGAGGGCGCCGAAGCACGTGTCGAGCATCCGGAAGCCGGTGAGGCCGCGCGCCGCGGAGGCGGCGGGCAGGACGCCATTGGCGATGGTGCCCGGCGGGGCGATGACGTCGATGGCCCGGTAGAAGCCCGCGTTGCAGAGGACGTCGTGGCCCAGGACCGACTTGAGGCACGTGAACGTGGCGGCCTTGGTGAACGATGCCGTGTTGTTGATGGCCCCCTTGACCTGCGGCGACGTGCCCGTCCAGTCGGCCTGGAGCGAATCGGCCTTCTTCCTGAGCGTGACGAAGAGCCGGATCGGCTTTCCGTAGTCGATCCCGTCGTCGTCGATCCAGTCCTCGAAGGACCACTCGCCGTCGGGGAGCTCGGCGAGCGACGCCCGCGTCAGCCGCTCGGTGTAG
>DATFWA010000035.1:0-6187 GCA_035259825.1 Candidatus Methylomirabilota bacterium
CACCTTCACGCTGCTCGCCAGCGCCGCGATGACCTTCGGGATCCGCCGGCCCGCCGAGCGCTATGGGCCGCGCGCGGCCCTCCTCGCCCAGGCCTGTCTCATCGTCGTCTCGGCGCTCCTGCTGCTGACCACCAATCAGCCATGGCTCATCGTGGCCGCCGCGATGATCGGCAACCTGGCAGTGGGCACCGGCGAGACCGGGCCTTTCCTGACGCTCGAGCAGGTCGCGGTCACTCGCGCGAGCCAGCGGGAGCAGTTGACGACGGCGCTCAGCGTCTACAACCTGGTCGGCTACGCCGCGTCCGCCGTCGGGGCCGCCGCGGTGGCGCGCGCGGGGGCCTCACCGCGGCTGCTCTTCGCGGTCTTCCTCCTGGGCGGGTTGGTGCAGATTGTCGCCTATGGCCTCATGCGACCGGACACCCCGTCCGCCGGCGCGAGGCGCGCCGTCGCCGCCATGCCTTCGCGGCCCCTCGTGCGTCGCCTGGCCGCCCTGTTCGCCCTAGACTCGCTGGCCGGCGGCTTCGTGCTCCAGAGCCTGGTCGCCTACTGGTTCTACACGCGCTTCGAGATGGACCTGGCCGCCCTCGGCTGGACCTTCTTCGGGGCGCAGGTGCTCTCCGGTCTGTCGCTGCTGCTCGCCGCCCGCCTAGCCCCGCGGCTCGGCCTGGTCAACACCATGGTCTTCTCGCATCTGATCTCGAACGGGCTGCTCATCGCAGTCGCACTGGCGCCGTCGGCCTGGCTCGCGGTGACCTTGCTGCTGGCGCGGCATCTGCTCTCGCAGATGGACGTCCCGACCCGCCAGAGCTTCCTGATGCTGGCGGTCCAGGATCACGAGCGCGAGAGCGCGGCGAGCCTCACCAACGTGAGCCGCACGCTTGCGCAGTCGGTGAGCCCGGCGCTCACCGGCTGGGTAATGACGAGCGTATCGCTGGCGGCGCCCTTCTTCCTGGGCGGCGGACTCAAGATCCTCTACGACCTGATGCTGTACGCGACGATCCGGAAGGTGGAGGTCGACGCAGGCGCCTCACGCGCCACGGCCGCGTGACCGACGCTACTCCAGGCCAGCCCGAAGTCAGCCGCGCGGGCGGCCGATCATGCAGGAGATCTGATAGCGGTGGCGGGCCACCCACGCGTAGAGTCGCGGAGCGAGGACCTCGACCCCGGGCATCCGGAACAGCCCGGCCAGCCAGCGCCACCCGCGGAGCCGACGGAGGATCTCGGGGATTGCCGCGTCACCGACCAGGAGACGGCCATCCGGGAGGATGAGCTGCATGGCCTCGAGGCAGGTCTCCTCGTGCATCCACGGGTAGCGGGCACGCCGCTCGGACGCCTGGCAGGGCAGGAACTCGAAATAGCCTCGCACCGCGCGACGCGAGATCCAGGAGACGCCGCCGCGGCACAGGCCGCAGTTCCCGTCGTAGATCAGGACCGCGCGAGCCCCGGTCGTCGGAGCCTGGGTTTCCTCGAGCCTGTAAGTCATGGGCGGTTATTGTACGCCCGTCGGGCGTCGGCGCTTGACCCAGTGGCGAGCCGTTCCGATCAGCGTCCACCAGCCGAGCCCGATCCATCCCAGTGCGAGCGGCAGGACGATCCATCGCGCCCAGAGAGACATCGGCGGCGCGGCATGGCCGCCCAAGAGCGCGGGGATCAGGAGTGGCCAGCCGACCACGAAGAGCACCGCTGAGAGCACCACGTAGAGCCCCTCGCGGCTCAGCAGGTCTCCCGGATTGGAGCCCGCCGCTGCCCAGGCCGCGACGATCAGGGCGACGACGAGCCCGAGCACGTAGAGCCAACCGAGCATCAGCAGGCATCCACGTGCCTCGGAGCGATCGGTTGCGGTCTTCACCTCGCTTCGCCCGGCCAGAGCCTAGCACGCCGCCGGCCAGGAGATCGCGACCGCCGTCCGCCACCCGGGCAACCGGTCAGCGATAGGCACAGGGCGGCACGCTGGTTCGCCAGGGACCTTGGGTCAGGTGCTCGCCCGGCGGGAACAGGCGAAGCTGCTCCGCGGGCAGCGTCGGCCTGAGGCGACGGCCCCGCATCGTCAGGAAGTAACCGGCGCGCGTTGCGTCCACGCCGAGGCGTCGCAGGTCCTGCGCGTCGCGCGGCAACGTGCGGCGACGCTCGGCCACGAGCCGTCGCGCCGCGGTCGGGCCGATACCCGGCACTCGCAGGAGCAGTTCGTACGGAGCGCGCTCGAGCGCGACCGGGAATTGCTCGGTGTGGGTGAGGGCCCACGCGGTTTTCGGATCCTGATCGAGGGTCAGGTTGCCGTCGCCCCCGAACACCAGCTCCTCGAATCGGAAGCCGTACTGTCGGAGCAGGTGCTCGGCCTGATAGAGCCGCCACTCACGGGCCGCTGGGGTTGGCCGGAGGTTTTCCATCGGCGTCCCCTCAACCGGTTGGAAGGCGCTGAAGTGCGCGTGGTGGAGCAGGCCGCAACGCTCGAGGCCGCTAACCACGCCCAGGATCTCGCGGTCCCGCTCGCCTTGCGCTCCCACCACGAACTGCGTGGTGGTCCCCGCTGCCGCGATCCCCTCGCGGCCTTCGATGCGTGCCTCGCGCGACAGGCGGCCGGCCAGCATGAGGTTCGGCAAGAGATCCCCCGAGTAGTCCTTCTCGCGTGCCAGGTTTCGTACCACCGCGTCGTTCGGACCCTCCAGGTTGACCGAGACGCGCGTCGCCAGTCGCGTGGCCTGCACGACCTGCTCGCGCTCCGCGCCCGGGAGCAGCTTGACGTGCACGTAGCCGGCGAAGCCTTCCCGCTTCCGCAGGATTTCGATCGCGGCCAGCATACGATCCACCGCGCGCGTGGCGCGGCCAGGCACGCCCGAGGTGAGGAAGAGCCCCTGGGCCACCCCCGCCCGATGCGACTCCATGAACGTCCGCGCCACCTCTTCCGGCGACAGCGCGGTGCGCTTCACGCGCCCGCCACAGAACGTCGGGCAGTAGCCGCATGAGAGCGAGCAGGCGTTCGTCTGCATCACGCGCATGAGGGTCGTGGATCCGCCACCGGGCAGGCTGACCGGACGGACCCCCACTGGCCCGTCGTTCAGTCGCGCACGGACGGGAAGACCGGTCTCCCGGTCGTCTGCGGCCGCATCAGCCAGAATCCGGAAGCGTTGGGCGCGGTCCATGACATATACTAAACATACGTTGAGTCTGCGTGCAACTGCTCATCGATGGGCTAGAATGGCCGGCCATGAGAACGAGACGGATGCTGATGATCCTGGTCGCGGTGGCTCTTGGCGCGTGCGCACGGGTCCCGGGTCAAGACGTCCCGGATGTGCGGACGCCACCGGCGGTGGTCAACGAGATGCTGAGGTTGGCCAACGTAACTGCGGATGATGTCGTCTATGACCTGGGATCAGGCGATGGACGCATCGTCATCGCCGCCGCGAAGGATCGCGGCGCCCGCGGGGTCGGCTACGAGATCGACCCCGCCCTGGTGAAGCAGGCCACGGACCGCGCACGGAGCCTGCGCCTGAGCGATCGGGTGACGTTCAACCAGGGCGACCTGTTCCAGGCCGATCTGAAACCCGCCACGGTGGTGACCCTCTACTTGGGGAATGAGCTGAACCGACGGCTGCAGCCGAAGCTCCTGAACGAGCTACGGCCCGGCTCTCGCGTCGTCTCGCACAACTTCGACATGCCGGACTGGGTGCCCACGCAGACGATGGAGGTGTCGAGCAACCAGGGCAGGCACACGCTGTACCTCTGGGTGGTGCCCGCGAGGTAGGACGGCTCCAGTCGGCTCCTCACCCTTGCCCTCTCCCCCGGAGGGGAGAGGGCAAGAGAGCGAGAGCTCAGACGCCGGTGACGGCCTTGATGGAGTCGCGGGTCACCGACACGAGCCGGTCGACCTGCTCCTCGCTCACCACCAGCGGCGGCGCGAAGAAGATGTGCTCCAGACGCGCGCGTGTGATCACGCCGCGCTTGGTCATCTCGGCGAGCACACGCGGCCCCACCTTCTTGTCGGCGCCGAAGGCCGCCTTGGTCCCGCGGTCCTCCACCAGCTCCACGGCCGCCAGCAGGCCCTTGCCGCCGCGGATGTCGCCCACGTGCTTGTGGTCGCCGAGCGCCTGCTGGAGGCCCTTGTGCAGACGTGTGCCCATGGCCGCCGCCCGCTCCCACAGCCGCTCCCGCTCCATGATCTCGAGGTTCTTGATGCCGACTGCGCAGCAGGTCGGGTGGCCCGAGTAGGTGTAGGCGTGCATCCACTTGTCCTCGGGCTTGACCTCGTCCATGGCCTGCTTGATCGCCTTCGAGACCATGATGCCGCCCAGCGGCAGATAGCCCGACGACACGCCCTTGGCGAAGGAAACGATGTCGGGCAGCACGTTCCAGTGCTCGAGTGCGAACCACTTGCCGGTGCGGCAGAAGCCGGTGATGACCTCGTCGGCGATGAACAGCACGTTGTGCTTGTCACAGACCTGGCGCACCAGCGGGAAGTAGTCGTCGGTGGGATAGAGCACTCCGCCGCCGCCGTGGATGGGCTCGGCGATGAAGGCGGCCACCGTGTCCGGGCCCTCGCGCACAATCGCCTCTTCCAGAAGGCGTGCGGCGGTTTGCCCCGCGGTCTCTCCCGACCTTGCGCCCTCCTGACGGTATGGATAACAAGTTGGAATGTGCACGAAGTTCGGCACGCGCGGCTCGAACATCTTCCAGTAGGGCGACATGCCGGTCGCGCTCATCGCCTGCAGGGTGACGCCGTGGTAGGCGAGCGACCGCGCGATGATCTTGACCTTGTCCGGCTTGCCCTTGGTCTTCCAGTAGAAGCGCGCGGTCTTGAACGCCGACTCGTTGGACTCGGCTCCGCCCGAAGTGAAGAACACGCCCTGCATGTTCTTGTAGGTGATCGTCATCAGTTTGGAGGCCAGCTCGATCGCCGGGATGTTCGACGAGCCCGAGTAGGCCGAGAAGTAGGCGAGCTCGCGGATCTGGTTCGCCGCCGCGTCCGCGAGCTCGGTGCGCCCGTGGCCCACGTTGACGTTCCAGAGCCCGGCCAGGCCGTCGATGTACTCGCGCCCCTGCACGTCGGTCAGCACGGCGCCGCGTCCGCGCACGTAGACCATCGGCTCCAGGTGATCGCTCGGGTGATGCAGCGGGTGGATCAGATGATCCTGATCGTCCTTGATGAGCTGTGCGGCCTCGACCGGCATGGATGCCTCCTACGGGCTCGGCTGGTGGTAGATGGATGTGCCGGGCGCATGCGCCCGGTAGTCCCCGCCCGGTATCGGCATGCCGCGATCGAGTGGGCCGATGTACCAGTAGATCCACGCGGCCTTCTCGCGGCCGTCCTCGCTCCGGACGGCGACCTCCCGGCGATGATACTGGGGTCCCTCGACCGAGTCCAGCCTCGACCACAACGCGGGCTCGGTCACGCGGTACAGTTCGCCGCGAAGCGTGCCGTCGCGATCCGCCACCGCGCCGGGATAGGAGCCCAGGTCGATGATCCGCCCCCTCACCTGCCCTCGGCCGACGAACACCGCGCGGCCGTCGAGCAGGTGATGCAGACGGAATCCCCGCATCAGCGTGCCGTAGGTGAAGAGCAGGTCGACGGTGGGCGTGGTCGGGCGACGGCTACATCCGGGCCTGCGCGCTCTTCTCGGCGTCTTGCTCCTCACGGGAGCAACCGGCGGGGGCCACTCAGGTCGAGATGCCGAAGCGCGGAAGGACCCAGCGATTCAACGCGAACCAGGCCACCAGTACCACCACGACGATCACGACGGATTCCACGGCTTACGACCCCGCCTTCTCGCCGCCCACGGCCTGGAGCACCGCGCCTAGGAAGTCCCGCTCGGGGAGCGCGCCCTCGAAACCGACCTTGTCGTTGATCACGATCTTGGGCACCGCCATCACTTGGTAACGCTGGGACAGCTCCGGGAACTCGTTGGCCTCGATGCACTCCGCACGGACCTTCGGGGAGGCGATCGCCATGTGCTGCGCCAGGCGCACGGCCCGGGGACAGTGCGGTCAAGTCGGGGTGGCGAAGACCTTGATCGTGACGTCCTCGGTGAGCTCGGCGAGCGCGGTCTTGGTCGCGTCGCTCAGCCCGGCATCGCCGGTGGACACCGCGACGATGGAATCGATCAGGTTGGAAAACTCGTAGCCGGCCGGGATGCCCAGGAAGCGGATGCCGTAATCCTGGGCGCCTTCGACCACCACCACCGGGGACTCGGTG
>DATFWA010000036.1:0-10356 GCA_035259825.1 Candidatus Methylomirabilota bacterium
GGCCGACCCGCCGCGCCGGCGTGTCCGACACCGTCGCGACCGCCCGGGGAAGCGACAGGCCGTGGCGCAGGTGAAGCAGGAACGCGCCGTGCAGCACACTGGCCGGCACATAGTCCGACGAGAGCACGTCGAGCCACCCCCGCGCGGCCAGCTCGGCGGCGGGGACGTTGCCGGAGTGCGACTGGCCCCGCACCAGGTTCGGCGCCCCGGCCAGCACCGCGAGGCCGTACTCGTGCGCCGCGCGGGCGGCCTCCAGCGTGGTGGGGAACTCGGCGATGGCCGCGCCCGCCTGCACCGCCTCCTCGACGTGCGACGGCGTCGCGTCGTCGTGGCTCGCCACCGGCAGGCCGTGCTTGCGGCAGAGTGCGGTGATCGCCGCGCGGTGCTCCTCGGCGTAGCGCGCCTGCTCCTCCATGCGGCGCTCGACGAGCGCGTCGAGCTGTGCGTCGGTCAGCCCGTAGCGACCCTGGTTGTACTCGCGGTACTTGCCGACGTCGACGAATTGCCGCTGCCCGGGCGCGTGGTCCATGAGCGACACGAGTCGGACCAGCGGCTCGTTCACGAACGGCTCGAAGTCCTGCACCACCAGCTCGGTGCTGACCTCGCACCGCATGTGCAGGAAGTGATCCGCGCGGAGCAATCCCGCGGCGCGGGCGGTACGGATGGCCTCGACCAGTGGGCGCGGGTCGCGGGGACGCTGTCCCGTGTCGACGAGATAACCGATAGCCAGGCTATCCAGCACGGTGGTGATCCCGGCCCCGACGAGCTGGCTGTCGTGGGCCACCACCGCGGGCACCTCGGGCCAGTGCACACCGGGCCGGGGAATGGCGTGCCGCTCGAGTACGTCGGTGTGCAGCTCCACCACCCCCGGCACCAGGTAATCGCCTTCCAGGTCCATCGCGGTGCGCGACGGCTGCCGGCCGGGCTCGACCGCGGAGATCACGCCGTCCTCCACCGCCACCGCCCCCGGGAACACCTCGTCCGGCGTCACGATCCGCGCGTTGGTGAACAAGGTCATGCGGCCTCCTTCCCGGCCAGGGTCCGGACCCGCGTCGCGACCTCGGCGCGGACCTGCGCGTCGTGCACGATGCCGAGCACCGCCGCGCCGCGACGGCGCGCCTCGCGGATCAGCTCTACGACTGCGCGGCGGCTCGCCGCGTCCAGCGATGCGGTCGGCTCGTCGAGCAGGACGATCGGATACTCGGCGACGAAGACGCGCGCCACGTTCACCCGCTGCTGCTCGCCGCCGGAGAACGTGACCGGCGAGAGGCTCCACAGCCGCTCGGGGATACCGAGCCGCTCCAGCGTGGTCCGCGCACGCGCGAGCGCCACCGCGGGCTCGATGCCCTGCCCGCGCAGCGTGGCGGCCACCACCTGCTCGGTCGGCACGCGCGGGATCACGCGCAGGAACTGGCTCACGTACCCCACCGTGTGGCGGCGCACGTCGAGAACCAGGCGTGGCGGGGCCCCGACCATGTCCACGGTGCCATCCCGGTGGCGCACCAGAGCCTGCCCGATCTGGGCCAGGTAGTTGCCGTAGACGCACCGCAGGAGCGTGCTCTTGCCGGCTCCCGACGGGTCCGCGAGCACCACGCACTCGCCCGGATGTAGCGAGAGGCTCACGTCCGTGAGCACAGGTAGCTTCACGCCTCCCTGGACGTGGAGCGTGAACGTCTTGCCGAGTCCTCGGACCTCCAGCGCAGGGCCGGTCACGGCTGCAGCACCGAGGAGACCAGCAGCTGAGCGTAGGGATGCTGCGGATCGTCGAGCACCTGATCCGTGAGCCCGGACTCCACGATCTCGCCATTTCGCATCACGAGGAGGCGATGCGCGAGGAGCCGCGCCACCGCCAGGTCGTGGGTCACGATGACCGCCGAGAGACCGAGGTCTTCCACCAGGCCGCGCAGCAGATCGAGCAGGCGCGCCTGCACCGAGACATCGAGGCCGCCGGTCGGCTCGTCCATCAGCACCAAGCGCGGCTCGGTCACGAGGTTGCGCGCGATCTGCAGCCGCTGCTGCATGCCGCCCGAGAAGGTCTCCGGGAGGTCGTCGATGCGGCCCTGGCCGATCTCCACTCGAGCCAGCCAGTCGAGCGCGCGGCCCCGGACCTGCCCGTAGTGGCGCGCCCCCAGCGCCATCAGCCGCTCCCCCACGTTCGCGCCGGCGCTCACGCCCAGGCGCAGACCATCGCGGGCGTGCTGGTGCACCACGCCCCACTCGGTGCGGAGCAGGCGGCGGCGCGCCGCTTCGTCGAGGCGGAGCATGTCCACCACGCTCCCGTCGGCTCTCGTGTAGGCGACCTGTCCGCCGTCGGCGGTCACCCGGCCCGAGAGACAGTCGAGCACCGTCGTCTTGCCCGAGCCCGATTCGCCCACGATGCCGAGCACCTCACCCGACCAGAGATCGAAGCCCACGTCCTGGCAGGCGATCCTGGCGCCGTAGCGCTTGCTCAGGCCGCGCACCCCGAGGAGAGGACGCGGGTGACGGCCGTCCATCACCCGGCCTCGCTCTCGGCCCGCCGCCGGGAGCAGAAATCGGTGTCGGAGCAGACGAACAGGCGGCCGCCCTTGTCGTCTACGATCAGCTCGTCGAGAAACACGCCGCGGGCTCCGCAGAAGGCGCACGGTCGGTCCCAGTGCTCGACCTCGAACGGATGGTCGTCGAAGTCCAGGCTCTTGACCGATGTCCACGGCGGCACCGCGTAGATGCGCTTCTCGCGCCCGGCTCCGAACAGCATCAGGGCCGCGCTTCGGTCGAGCTTCGGGTTGTCGAACTTCGGGATCGGCGACGGCCGCATCAAGTAGCGCCCGTCGACGATCACCGGGTACTCGTACGTCTGCGCGACCCGCCCGTGCCGCGTGATGTCCTCGTACAGCCGCACGTACATCACCCCGTACTCCTGCAGCGCGTGCATCCTCCGGGTTTCCGCCTCGCGCGGCTCGAGCCAGCGAAGCGGCTCCGGGATCGGCACCTGGAACACCACGATCTGGCCCGCCCGGAGCGGCGTCTCTGGGATGCGGTGACGGGTCTGGATCAGCGTGGCCTCGTCGGTCCTGGTCGTGGTGGCGACCCCGGTGGTGCGGGCGAAGAACTTCCGGATGCTCACCGCGTTGGTGGTGTCGTCGGCGCCCTGGTCGATCACCTTCAGCACGTCCTCGGGCCCGATGAGGCTCGCGGTGACCTGGACTCCGCCGGTGCCCCAGCCATACGACAGCGGCATCTCGCGGCTGCCGAACGGGACCTGGTAGCCGGGTACCGCCACCGCCTTGAGCACCGCCCGCCGGATCATCCGCTTGGTCTGCTCGTCGAGGTAGGCGAAGTTGTAGTCGCGCATCACGCCGATCCTCCGCCGTGGGCGGCGCGTAGATCGCGGACCAGCACCAGCTCGGACTGGAAGTCCACGTAGTGCGGGAGCTTGAGATGCTGGACGAAGCCCGACGACTCCACGTTGTCGGAATGGCTCAGCACGAACTCCTCGTCCTGGGTCGGTGACCGCGGCTCCTCCCCCAGCTCCCGACCGCGGAGCGCCCGATCCACGAGGGCCATGGCCATCGCCTTGCGCTCGGCCCCTCCGAAGACCAGACCGTAGCCTCGAGTGAACTGGGCGGGGGCGGTGGCGGAGCCCTTGAACTGGTTGACCATCTGGCACTCGGTGACCGTGATCGTCCCGATCTCGATCGGGAAGCCCAGCTCCTCCGGCGCCACCGTCACCGCGACCTCACCCTGCCGGATCTCGCCCGCGAAGGGATGGTTGCGTCCGTACCCGCGCTGCGTGGCGTAGCCCATCGCCAGCAGGAAGCCCTCATCGCCTCGCGCGAGATTCTGCAGCCGCACGTCCCGTCCGGCCGGGATGGTCAGCGGCTCACGAGTGAGATCGCCGACGGGGGGGTCCTCGCGCTCGGGCGGCTCGCTCTCGATCAACCCTTCGCGATCGAGCAGATCCATCACCCGGGGCAGCGACCCGCCCTCGTCCGGCCCGTCGCTCTCCTCCGGGGCGATCTCGGGTTCGCGGCGCGCCTCGGCCAGATCGAAGTCGAGCAGCCGGTGCGTGTAGTCGAACGTCGGCCCGAGGATCTGGCCACCCGGCAGATCCTTGAAGATGGCCGAGATGCGTCGGCCCACGACCATCGCGTCGGTGTCGAGCGGCAGGCTCACACCGAGGCGGGGCAGCGTCGTGCGATACGCGCGCAGGAGGAAGATGGCCTCGATCAGATCGCCCCGTGACTGCTTCACGGCCAGCGCGGCCAGCGCCCGATCGTAGAGCGAGCCCTCCGTCATCACCCGATCCACCGCCAGCGCCAGCTGCTGCTCGATCTGCGCCAGGCTCAGCTCGGGCACCGACGGATTGCCGCGGCGCTCCTGCGCCAGCAAACGATGGGCGCTGTCGATCGCGCGCTCGCCCCCCTTGACCGCCACGTACACGGTCAGGTCTCCACGCGGGTGGTGCGCGGCAGCGCCGCCACGGAGCCGCCCGAGGTGAGCAGGACGTCGACACCGCGCGGGAAGCGCTCGCGGTTCGCGCGGAAGTCCGGCCAGAAGCCCGCCGCGAGACCGCCGGCTTCGAGCCACGCCTCCGATTCGATGCCCGGTCCGGCCAGCCGGCGGCCGGCGCCCGTGGTCAGCGTGCGTGTCTGTACGATCACCGTCGCCGAGCGGTCGGGATACTCGTCGCTCCCCGCATCGAACCGATCGAGCGCGGGCATCTCCATGGCGTCGGCCACCAGCGCGAAGCGGGCCTGAGCCGGCTCGTCCACGATCCGGCAGCCACAGTGAAATCGCAGATGTGCCATCACCTCCGTGGTCCGGGCCGCCGCGTCGAGCCACATCGGAGTTTCGAGGTCCACGAGGGCCAGACAGATCGCGAGGCTCCCCGCGTTGAGCGGCGGCAGCGGCGGATCCTTCGGAGCGACGGTGACCACGCGCCCCGGGCTTGACATCGCGTCGAGCACCCCGCGGAAGATCCGCTGGCTGTCGAGGACGGGATCGACCAGGCCGGGCCGCATCGAGCTACTCCTCGCCGCGGACCATCGTGAAGAACTCCACCCGCGTGCGGCTCGCGCGCGCCGTCGCCTCGCGGCGCTGGGCACCGCGAGCGGCCAGCAGGGGTGCGACCACCGCCCGCTCCAGGGTCGCCCGCGCCGCCGGGTCCTGGAGCATGGCGTCCAGCACTGCCGCCGTCTCGGCGTGGCGCCGGTCCCGCCCCGGCACGTAGGCGTGCCCGACCCGGCCGTCATCGAGCTCGACCGAGCAGCGGGTCACCGTCATCTCACCCAGGTTGAAGGGCGCTCCGGTGCCGCCCGCTCGCCCCCGCACCATCACGAGCCCGATCTCCGGAGCCCGCAGCACTCGATATGGCGGACGAGACGGCAGGCGCTCCCAGGCCGCCGCGAGCGCGGCGCCATCGGCCTGGGCGAGCGCGGACATCCATCGCGCCCGCGCCCTTGCTACGTCGGCCTCAGTCACCGGGGCCTATTTCTGGGCCGCCAGCTTCTTGGCCACGTCGTTCAGGTCGCGGACGACCTGGTACTTCGAATCATCGGCCGGCACGAAGCCCCCGACCCAGGCGCCGATCTCCTTGAAGGTCTCGGGATTCCGCGCCTTCATCGTGGTCAGCGACTCGGTGATCGCGGAGCGCAGGCTGGCCGGCATGTCCTTGCGCACCACGATCGGGTCGTTCGGGATGAGCTTCGACACCCAGATCACCCGGAGCCCGCCGCGGGGCACCTTCCCCTCGCGCGTGAGCTGGCTCAGGTCGGGCATGTTGGTCGAGGCGATGTCGACCTTCTTGTTGGCCACCGCCAGGATCGAGGCCTCGTGCGAGCCCGAGAACGTCACCTTGGAGAAGTACTTCTTAGGATCCATGCCCATGTCCATCATGAAGAACGCGGAGGGCACCAGATAGCCCGAGGTCGAGTTGGGATCGTTGAACGCGAACGTCTTGCCGGCCATGTCCTCGGGGGTGAAGATCTCCGAGTCGGTGTGCACGATCAGGCATGACCGGTAGCCCAGCGAGCCGTTGGCCAGCTGCAGCTGCGCGACCGGCTCGACGTTGGCGTAGTTGTTGTTCGAGGCCTCCACGTAGGACTTCGGGCCGAGGTGTCCGATCTCCGCCTTCTTGAACTTCAGGGCTTCGATGCTGCCCCGGTAGTCGGTGGCGGTCGCCGCCTTCACCTTCACCCCGAGATCCTTCTCGAGCTGGGCCAGGATCGGTCCCCAGCGGCGCGTGATCTCGGCTGCGTTCTCGGTGGACAGCAGCGCGAACGTCAGCTCATTTGGCCAGCTCGGGTCGGCCGCGGGAGACGGCATGACCCAGCCCGCGATCATCAGCAGCGCGATCGTCAGCACGCGAATCGCTCGCATCGATACTCTCCTCGCTCTAGATGGCCGCCCGCCGGATGCGGGCGGAGATCACGTCGGTGCACATCACCATGGTCACGATCAACAGGATGACCGTGGCCGCTTCGCTGTCCTTGAAGGATCGGATGGTGTCCCAGAGATAAAAGCCGATCCCGCCGCCCCCGACCATGCCGATCACCGCCGCCGATCGGATGTCGGACTCGAAACGCAGCAGGACGTAGGAGAGGAAGTTGGGCAGCACCTGCGGTACCACCCCGTAGGCGATCACGTGCAGGCGCCCCGCTCCGGTCGCGGTCACTCCCTCCGCCTGCCCCGGGTCGATGCCCTCGACGGTCTCGCTCAACAGCTTGCCCAGCACTCCGCCGGTGTGGATGCCGAGCGCGAGCATGCCCGCGAACGGCCCAAGCCCGACCGCGGTCACGAACATCAGGGCGAAGACGAACTCGTTGACCGCTCGGAGCACGTCCATGGTCCGCCGCGCCGCGAAGTACACCACCGGGTGCGGGCTCAAGTTGCGGGCCCCCAGGAATCCGAGCGGCACCGAGATGACCAGAGCCAGGAGGGTTCCCCACAGCGCGATGCAGATCGTGACCACGCACTGCCACGCGTACTCGCCGATGTTCGCGAAAGACGGGTGCAGGTATCCCTTCAGGAAGACCCCTATGTTGCCGAGGTCGCGGAACAGCTCCAGGGGACGCAGCTCGATGACCCGCGCCGCCATCCCGAAGATCACCGCGAGGGCCAGCGTCGCCAGCAGGTTACGACCGAGGTCGGAGCGGCGTGGCGGAGCCTGGGGCGCCGGTCCCCCGAGAATGCCGGCGAGCGGCCCGCTCAACTCGCGACCAGCGCCGGCTCGGGCAGCCGAGCCCCGTCGAGGCTCTCCGCGGAGGTCTCCGGCAGCGCGCCGAAGATCTCCCGGATCGCCCCGTCGTCGAGATCGCGGGCGGGCCCGTCGAAGACCAGGCGCCCTGCGCGCAGGCCAAGAACCCGGTCGGCGTAGCGCCGGGCGTACTCCACGTGATGGAGGGTGGAGATCACGGTGAGGCCGGCCGCGGAGGCGATGCGCCGCAGCGTCTCCATCACGAGCGCCCCGTTCATGACGTCGAGGCTGGCGACCGGCTCGTCGCCCAAAATGAGCGTCGGCTCCTGCGCGAGGATCTTCGCGATGGCCACCCGCTGCTGCTCGCCTCCCGAGAGCGTATCGGTGCGCTGCCAGGTGCGGGCGAGCAAGCCGACATGGTCTAGACAGGAGAGGGCGATGTCGCGCTCTCCGCGATCGAAGGCGCCCACCAGGGCGGCGTACTTTCGCCAGCCCATCAGATGCGACAGGCGGCCGACGAGCACGTTGTCGAGGACCCGCAGCCGCTTGACCAGGTTGAACTGCTGGTAGATGACCCCGACGCGCGCTCGATGCGCTCGCAAGGCAGCCCCGCGCAGCGGGCGCAGGTCCTGTCCGCCCATCCGGATCGATCCGTCCGTGGGCACGAGCGCTCGGGAGAGCAGACGGAGCAGCGTGGTCTTCCCCGCCCCCGAACGCCCGACGATGGCCACGAATTCCCCGGGCCGGATGCACGCGGAGACCTTCTCGAGGGCAGCCTGCGAGCCGAAGCGCCGACCGACCTGCTCCAGGAGCACCACCGGCGAGGTCGTCGGTGTCATGTCGATCGCGAGGCTACCCGAGCCCTGTTGCAGACCGATGACCCGGCCGTGAAGGTTCGATGACCCGCCCTTCCAGGCAGGCCCCGGCCACGTAGAGCACGCTCTCGAGCATTGGAACCAGGAACCAGTCCCGCTCGGGAAAGCGGGCCACGAGGAAGAAGCCCCAGATACTCAGGACCGCGCCCACGTATTGCGGGTGCGCGAGCACGGAGAACGGGAAGGCGCGGCACCACGGCACGACGTGGCCGAGCCGGTCCCCGAAGAACATGCCCACCCGTCCGAGGCGGTAGAGCACGAGCCCGTTCAGCGCTTGCCCGACGACGAGCAGGACGGCGCCGCCGACCAGCGACGGGCGGTGAAGAGCGAAGAAGGTGCCGCCGCGTCCGATGCACCATCCCACGAAGATGCCGGCCTGCAGGACCTTGAAGCCGAGGAACAGCCACTGCACCGTGGTGACCGGCCCGCCGAGCCGGCCCCCGAGGTCCCGGGCGCACCAGCGCCGGAACGAGGCAGGAGCGCGCGCGATCCAGACGTAGACCGCCCGCTCCACTCCGAGGAGCGCGGCGGCGACGCCCAGCGCGGTCCAGACGTTCACCACCGCTCGCGGTGACGCCGCCCGCGGGCCGCTCCGGGGCTAGGATCGGCGGAGATACCGGGGCGAGTACGCGACGACGTCGGTCAGCGGATCGGTCACCAGCTTCACGAACCACACCAGCGCGAGCCACGCGCTCTGCGCCCAAGCCAGGTAGAGCACGCGGCCGCCCACGACGGTGAGGGTCCAGAGGAACCACTGCTCGGCGATGGTGGCCATCAGGGGGGTGAGCGTCGCCACCGTCCACGCCGGCGCGCGGAGGAGATGAAACGCCGGGATCGCCAGATAGGCTCCCAGGATCAGGGTCTTGTTCCGAGTGTTGAAGCCCAGCAGCTTGGCTTCCTCGGCGTGACAGGCAGGCTCCAGGATCGCGTGCCCGATCTGGCGCAGGAACAGGGCGGCGAGCCCCGCCCACATCGCGACGGTCAGGTCGTGGAAGGCTAGCACGTAGCAGGCCAGGAACACGCTCGAGCTGATGATGTGGAGGAGCTGGTTCGTCAGGTCGTTGTGCGAGGCGTGGTGATCGTCCACCTTCCGCCGCATCACCTCCGTGTAGAACGCTTGGAGCGGGCGAGGCACCCGCACCAGGCTGCCCAGGATCTCGCGCATCAGCGCTCGCCGCATGAGCTTGTCCCTCCCCGGACACTCGATCGCGGTCGGCCACCAGCCGTCTCCGTTCATGGCGTGCGCCGCGTCGACCAGCTTGGTCTGCAGATCGTCGTAGTCCTTCTCGGTGAAATCCATGTTCGCCAAACACCGCCCCGTGCCCACCCAGCTGAGCGTCACCCCCTGAGCGCGCAGGTAGTACTGCAGCAGCCAGTTGTATCGACCGGGTGTGGTGAACAGCACGGTCCACACCGAGCCCATGCTCACGACCCGGAGAGGCAAGTCGGCGGCGACCAGCCGCTGGTTGGTCGAGCGGACCCATCGCGCACAGCGCTCGTTCATCTGTGCGTACTCGTCTGCGGTGGAGGGCGCGGCCAGCCAGCGCAGGAACTCGTTCATGGCGCCCATGACCACCGGATGCCCGGAGAATGTGCCAATGACGTAGGCGAGGCGCATCGGGCGTTCCGGGTCGAACCGCCGCATCAGCGCCCGCGTGCCGCACACCACCCCGATGGGCATGCCCCCCGCCACCGTCTTGCCGTACACCACCATGTCCGCGGCCACCCCGAAGTACTCCTGCGCGCCTCCCGGGGCCAGGCGAAATCCGGTGTAGACCTCGTCGAAGATCAGCGGCACCCCGGCCTCGCGGCAGACCGCGCGAAGCCGCCGGAGCCAGTCGCCGTACCGCTCCGAGGCATCGGCCGTCCGTCGCATGTCGCTCGTCAGCAGGACCGCGTCGCTGGGCGGGGGAGAATTGGGATGGAACGACTGGATCGGGTTCACGAGCACCGCCGCGATCTCGTCGGCCCGGCGCCGGATCACGTCGAGCGAGGCCGGGTGCAGGTCCTTGAGGGTCAAGCAGTCGTCCACGGGCCGCTCGCTGCCCAGGCCCGGCTGCACGCCGTCCCACCAGCCGTGGTAGGCCCCCGAGAAGCAGACGATGAGCGGCCGCCCGGTGTTGAAGCGCGCCAGGCGCACCGCGGCCATCACCGCCTCGGTGCCACTCATGTGGAACGACACCTCGTCGAGGCCCGAGATTCCGCGTAGCCGCGCGATGTTGTCGGCGGTCACCGGGTGCAGCGGGCCCAGCGCCGGCCCCAGGTCGCGCACGCGCTCGAGGCCGCGCGTCATCCACTCCTTGT
>DATFWA010000037.1:0-12856 GCA_035259825.1 Candidatus Methylomirabilota bacterium
CCCGCGAGCCGTGCGTGATCCACCTCCGCACCGCCGCCGATCGTCACGGCCGTCTGCTCGCCCGAGACGCGCGCGTGGTCATCGACAACGGCGCCTATGTCTCCTGGGGCTCGACCACGCCCTACGTGATGCTCTCCACCACCGCGGGACTCTACCGGGTGCCTGCGGTGCGCTTCGACACCACGATCATCTATACCAACAACCCCTATTCGGGCTCGATGCGCGGCTACGGCAACCTCGAAAGCACGTTCGCCATCGAGGCCCAGATGGACGACCTGGCTGAGCGTCTCGGCCTCGACCGCGTGGAGATCCGCCGGCGCAACGCCACCCGGCCCGGCGACGTGAACCCGCAGGGCAACGTCATCACTTCCTGCGCGATGACCGAGTGCCTGGACGCGGTCGAGCGGGAGATGGGCAAGTCTCTGGGGGAGGCGCCGCCGGCCGGCTGGCGACGCGGCGTCGGCTACGCGGCGATGTTCCACGTGGGCGGCGGGGCGCGCGTCTATCGATCCGACGGCTGCGGGGCCATCCTCAAGCTGGACGACTTCGGTAAGGTCTCGCTGCTCACCGGCGCCAGCGAGATCGGCCAAGGGTCCGAGACGGTGCTGGCCATGATCGTGGCCGAGGAGCTGGGCGTGCCGCTCGGGCGCGTGGAGATCGTCAACAGTGACACCAGCGTGAAGCCGTGGGATGTGGGCGTGCACGCCAGCCGCACCACGTTCATCGCCGGGAACGCCGCGCTCCTGGCCGCCCGCGCGCTCAAGGGCAAGCTGCTGGCGCTGGCCGCCTCGGTGATGGACGAGCGCGCCGACGACCTCGAGCTGGCCGACGGCCGCGTGCGGGTGAAGGGGCATCCCGAGCGCGGTATGGAGTACGACCGGGTGGTGCGCGCTGGGCATTTCCGTGAGGGCGGCCGCACGCTGGTCGCCGAGGCCTTCTACGATCCGCCCAACGAGATGCTGTCGAAGGACCTGCGCGGCAACGTCTCGGCCACCTACGGCTTCGCGGCCCAGGGCGCGCTGGTCGAGGTGAGCGAGGCGACCGGCGAGGTGCGGGTGGTCAAGGTCGCCTCGGCTCACGACGTGGGACGGGCGCTGAATCCGCTGGCCGCCGAGGGGCAGATCCACGGAGGCATTCACATGGGCCTCGGCTACGCGCTCTCCGAGGAGCTGCGGATCGAGGACGGCCGCGTGCTGAATCCCCAGTTCATGGAGTACGCCCTGCTCGGCCCCGCCGACATGCCCGAGATCGTGATCCACCTGATCGAGACGGTCGACGAGGCCGGCCCGTTCGGCGCGAAAGGACTCGGCGAGTCCGGGGTGATCCCGGTGGCCGCCGCGGTGGCCAACGCGGTGAAGGACGCGGTGGGCGTGCGGCTCACCAGGCTGCCGATGACCCCCGAGCGGGTGTTCCGGGCGCTGGCCTCGCGGCCGGCGCGGTGACCGCGGCGTCATGACCACGCCGATGTGGGACGCGTCGGCCGAGACGCGGCCGCGAGAAGGGCTGGAGCGCCAGACCATCGAGGGCATGCGGCGCACCCTCGGCCACGTCCTCGCCCACGAGGCATGGCGAGGGCGCCTGCCCGGGGTGGAGCCCGGCGACGTGCGCACGACCGCCGACTGGTCGCGCCTGCCGTTCCTCACCAAGGACGAATTGCGCGACGCCTATCCCTTCGGACTCGCCTGCGCCGAGCGCGACCGCGTGCTGCGCGTGCACATGTCGTCGGGGACGACCGGCAATCCCGTGCTGAATCCCTACACGCGTTCCGACGTGGAGCAGTGGGGCGCGGTGATGGCGCGCTGCTACGTGGTGGGCGGCGTGGGGGCGCGTGACGTCATCCAGATCACTCCGTCGTTCGGCCTCTTCACCGGCGGGTTCGGCTTCCACTACGGCGCGGAGCGGATCGGCGCGACGGTGGTGCCGATCGGCGCCGGACGGACCTCGCTGCAGCTACAGCTCATGCGCGACCTCGGCACGACCGTGCTGACCGGCATCTCGACATATCCGCTCCGCATCATCGAGGTCGCGCGCGAGGAACGGTTCGACCTGCGGTCGCTGTGTCTCCGCGTGGCCATCCTCGGCTCCGAGATGTGGTCCGACGACCTGCGTGGCCTCATCGAGCGCGAGCTGGGCGTGACCACCTTCGACATCATCGGCATGACCGAGACGGGTGGGCCCGGCCTCGGCATCGATTGCGGCGCGCGCGAGGGGATCCACGTCTGGGAGGACCACTACTTCTGCGAGGTAGTGGACCCGGCCACCGGGCAGCCGCGACCGGACGGCGAGGAGGGCGAGCTGATCGTGAGCACGCTCACCCGCGAGGGCCTGCCCCTGATCCGCTACCGAACCCACGACCTCACGCGCGTGTTGAGCCGGGCGCCCTGCACGTGCGGGCGCACGCATCTGCGCCTGGACCGGCTCCACGGCCGCACCGACGACATGGTGATCTTCCGCGGCGTCAACTTCTATCCGCGGCAGATCGAATCGCTACTGCTCCAGCAGCCCGGCGTGGGCCACGAGTACCAGATCGTGCTCGAGCGGACGGCCGGCGGCAGCGATCGGCTGGCGCTGCTCCTCGAAGCCGGGGAAGGCTTCGCTGAGAGCGGCCTGCCACGGCTGCGCCACGCGCTGCGCGAGCGGCTCAACCTGAACCCGGAGATCGCGCTGCTGAAGGAGGGCGAGATCCCTCGTGCGCCGGGCAAAGCGGTGCGGGTCGTGGACCGGCGCTGATGCGGCTTGCGGCCCGAATGCACTCAGTAAGCGCACGGAACCGTTGACAATTCGGTGGGTGCCCCCCTAGTATCGCGTCGCTGCACTCGCCGACGGTGTGCGCGTGCATCGTCCGTCACGGTCCGGTCGTTCTGCGGACGGGAGGAAATGGGCTCACGAGTCCTCGTGGTCGGCGCCGGCATCGGCGTCGGCGACAATATGCTCCGCGGCCTGCGCGCCGTCGTTCAGACCTTATCGTGATCGCCGTCCATCACGATCGCTTCAGGAGATCCATCGCGATCGAGCCTGAGCAGTTGAAACTGCTCGTTCCGACCTCAGATTAGGTTCGGGACGATATGCCTCGAACGGCGAGACTGCTGCCCCAGGGGGCGGGGATCCGCTTCCGCGTGTTCCCACAGTCGCGCGCCGCGCGGGGGTTCAGCGTGCCCGAAGTCCTGCTGATCGCCCAGTCCCACGGACCCATCCGGCCCGGCCCGCAGGACGACATCATTCAGGTCGTCGATGCCGAGGACAAGGAGCCGTACCGGGACGATGCCACCGGGGAATACCACGCGTATCCACCGTACCGCGGGCTGGTCCGCCCTCCCGTCGCACCGGGACCCGATGGACATTTCGATCACTTTCGCGCGGGCACGCGGGAATTCTCGGCCACCTCCATGTTCGCGACCGTGCGCTACATCCGTGCCGTGTGGGAGCATCACCTGGGTGGGCCACTGGATTGGTGGTTCCGTTACACCTATCCACGGCTGGAGGTCATTCCTCGGGTGAACTCGCAGGTCGGGTGGTCGGGGGTGGGGTTCATCGAGTGTGGATACCCCCGGATAGGCGGCCGACCGGACGGCCCGCCGGACCGCCGCGACCCCTTCTCGGACAACTTTGACATCGTGGCCCACGAGACGGGGCACGTCCTTCTCAAGACGCTCATCGGCGATCCCTTTCCGCATCGGAAGCCCTTCGAGTACCGTGCGCACGAGGAAGCCAGCGCCGACCTCACCGCCACGCTGTCGTCGCTGTATTTCGACTCCGTCGTCGACCAGCTCCTCGCGCGCACCCACGGCAATCTCTTCGGCTCCAACACCTTGTCGCGCTTTGGTGAGCTGCGAATTCCGCGATCGCCAACCGAGCGCGAGGTCCGCTCGCTCTTCAATCGCGAGACGCTGGCCAGCGTCCGGCGGTCCATGGCACTCGAGGGCCGCGCGCCTCACCGCTATGGGATGCCCTTCGCCGGCGCGGTCTTTGATCTGCTCGTCGAGCTCTACGAGCGCAACCTGGTGCGCCAGCGGCTCATTCCCGCGGCGCTGGCCCGGCGCTCCCGCAACACCCGCAGCGCCGCCCCCGCCCTGACCCGGGAATTCGCGCGCTGGTACTCGCGTGGGGAGGCCGGCTTCAAAGATGCACTCCTGGACGCTCGCGACACGCTCGGCCGCCTCCTGGCGTGGACCTGGGATGCGACCTCCCCTCACGGCCTCACGTTCCGACGGGTGGTGGCGAACCTCATCGCGCAGGACCGGCGACTCAACGGCGGGACCCACGTCGCCCTGATCCGCCGTCTGTTTCGCGCGCGTGGCATCGCCGTGTCGCGATGACACGGGTGAAGTCGGCGCGCCTGCTCGTCGTCGGAGCGGGCAGCGGGCCGGCCAACAACCTCATCCGCAGTCTGCGCGCCGCCAATAGCGGCTGGTCTATCCTCGGCGCCAACCACGATCCCTTCGCTCTCAGCCGGTCTGCTGCGGATCGGAGCTTCCTGATCCCGTCCGCCGATCACGCCGGCTTCGTCAGAGCGCTTCGCCGGCTGGCGGTCAGCGAGCGAGTGGATTTGTTGATCCCCACCGCGGACGCGGAGGTCGCCCTTTTGGCGTCGGCGCGGAGGGGGTGGCGCTGTCGTCTCTTTCTTCCGAGGGCCCGGACCGTGGCCCTGTGCCAGGACAAGTACGTGCTGGCCCGCCACCTCGGGGCGCACGGCGTTCCCGTCCCGCGCACGCTGCCCCTGTCCGGCATTCGGTCCGTCGGTGAAGCCTACCGGCGGCTCGGCCGTCCGACGCGTGCCTGGTGTCGAATTCGACTGGGGACCAGTTCGTCGGGCGCCCTGCCCGTGGCCACCGCCGAGCAAGCGCGGAACTGGATCGCGTACTGGGAGACGATGCGTCACGTCCCGGCGTCCACCTTCACGCTGTCCGAGTATCTCCCGGGCCGGGATTTCGCCTGCCAGAGCCTCTGGCAGAAGGGCCGGCTCGTGCTGGTGAAGGCCTTCGAGCGGCTGGCTTATATCAGCGTGGGCGGCAATCCCAGCGGGATGTCGTCGGCCGCGGCGTTGGCGCGCACCGTGGCCGAGCCGCGAGTGGTGGAGGTCGCCATCCGGACCGTCCGTGCGGTGGACCCGCGCGCCTCTGGAGTCTTCGGGGTCGACCTCAAGGAGAATGCCCGGGGAGAGGCATGTGTCACCGAGATCAACGCCGGCCGCTTCCTGGCCGGCACCAATCTTCTCGACTTCACGGGTGCGCACAACATGGCCGCGACGTACGTGAAGCTCGGGATGGGAGAAGCCGTCGCCATCAAGGAGGTGCACGACGCGTCGGCTGACCACTACATGGTGCGCAGCGTGGACGAGTATCCCCGGATCGTTCACAAAACCGCCCTGTGTTCGACAACCTGCACGATGCCCCCGAATAAGCGGCCATCATCGGGGCCACCGACACGAGGAAAGGAGGGACGTCATGCCGAGCGAACCCGTCCAGAGAGGGGAGACGCACAGGGTCATCGTCGAGATCCAGGGCCCAGTGACCAAGGAAAAGCTGGCCAAATTTCACAAGGACCTCAAGGGGCTGGTCAGGACCGTCCGCGGAAAGGTCGTGGAGAAGCGCCGCCGCAGGAAGAGCTTCTAGGCAGAGGGTCGGCTCCGTGGGCGCTAGCACGGGGCCGACCCGCCGCGCGGGTATCCACCGTTGAGATCACCGCCCGGCTGGACGCCCATGGCCTCGAAGCGCTGCGGCTACAGATCCACCGGCTAGCCGCCGGGTACGGAATCGCCCTGCGGCGCGTGGACGCCGAAAGGACGGATCGGCGACGGTCCGCACCTTGAGCTGAGCTAGGGTAGCTGCTGAAGCTCGCGCTCGGCTTCGATGAGCCAGGGCTGCATGCCCATATCGCGGAAGAGCGCGGCGGCGGTGCTGAGGTGCCGCGCCGCGCTCTCCTTCTGTCCGGCGAGGCGATCCGCTCGACCGAGCGTGAGGTGGCAAAGCGCGGTCACGGGGCGTAGCTCGAGATCCTCGGCCCGCGCCAACGCCGTGGCGGCCTGCTCCCGGGCGCGCTCGGTATCCGGCGGGTCCGAGCGCAGCGCGATGTCGGCGAGGAGCAGGAGGGCGCGCGCCTCGTTGCCGCGCTCGACGTGCTCTCGCGCGAGCCGGAGCGCCTGCTCCGCGGCCACGGCCGCGTCGTCGACACGGTCGGCGAGCAGATAGCCTTCGCCTAGGCTGATCAAGAGCAGCGAGTGGGCCCCCATCATCTTCATGGCGGCTCCCTGAGCCACCGCGTCCTCCAGCAAGGCGATGCCACCTGGCACGCGGCGGGCGCGTGAATAGGCCAGCCCGAGCGCGGAGGCCACCCGGGGGAACCAGAGCGGGCTGTTCGCGGCGCGCGTGGCCTCCAGCCCGCGCTCCAGCAGCGAAATGGCCTTCACCACCTGTCCCTGACGCAGGTAGAGATAGCCGAGGCCCGCGCACGCCGTCGTGAGGCTCAGCGGATGCTCGAGGGGCTGCGCGATCTGCAGGGCCTCCTCCCCGCGACGGGTGCCCTCGCGGAACTCGCCCAGCTCGGTCAGGCACCAGACCAGGCAGGTGCGTGAGTGGACGGATCGCGGCTGTGGCGCCCCGAAGCGCTCGATCAGCCGGTCCCCGACGAGGCTCTCCACGTTCTTGGTGAAGAGCGTCGCGGCGCGGCGGTATTCGCCACGGCCATGCAGGGCCTGGCCAAGCCATGTGTAGGTCGCCACCTGGAGCGCGAAGTCATTGAGGGATTCGGCGATCTGCAGGGCGCGCTCGCCCGCGTCGATGGCGCGATCCTGGTCGCCGGTCAGCCGGAAGTAGTCGGTCAGGTAGGCCGACACCCATCCCAGTTGACGGTCGTCGGCCAGGGACCGGGCCAAGGCCTCCGCTTTCTGGAGATGCGCGAGCAGGGGACCGAACTCGCCCTGCGTCTGGAGCACGTTCCGAACCTCGAACCGGAGATCGAGATCAAGCTCGTGGGTGCTGCGCGTGTTCGGCAGGTGCGCGAGCGCCGCGAAGGCCTGATCGAAATAGCCGACGGCGTCGCGGCCGGCCGATCGCTCCGAGGCCCGGGCGCCGGCCTGACGCAGGTAGTCCACCGCCTTGTCCCACACGTGCCCCTGGAAAGCGTGGTGCGCCAGCCGGTCGATGTGCTCTTCCAGGCGATCGGTGTAGAGCGTCTCCATCACGGCCAGGATCCGCGCGTGGAGCGTGCGCTTGCCCTGGGCCAGGCTCGCGTAGGCCACCTCGCGCGTCAGCACATGCTTGAAGGTGTATTCGAGCTCCGGCGCGGGGCTCGTCTCGTAGAGGAACTCCGCGGCCTGCAGCTGGCGCAGGGTCTCCCCAATCGCCTCTTCCGAGAGATCGGCGATGGCCGCGAGGATCGGATACGGCACGTCCTTGCCGACCACCGCGGCCGACTGCAGCAGGCGACACTGCTCGGCCGTGAGCCGGTCGATGCGGACCGCCAGGACTTCCTCGACGGTCGCCGGTACCTGGATCCGGGAGACGGGCATGGTCAGCCAGTAGGCGCCATGCTCGCCGGCCAGAGCGCCGGTCTCGACCAGGGCCCGGACGCTCTCCTCCAGGAAGAACGGGTTGCCCTCCGTCCACTCGATCAGCCGCTCGGTCAAGGGTTGGAGCGACGGATGGGTGCCGAGCAGGTCGCCGAGCAGCTCCGCGGCGGTCTCCGGCTGCAGCGGGTCGACGCGGAGCTGGGTGTAGAAGCTCTTGCCGCTCCAGCCATGGCTGTACTCCGGCCGGTAGGTGAGCAGCACCAGCACGTGCGCGGCCGGGAGCCCGTCGACGAAGCTGTCCAGCAACGCCTGCGTCTCGGCGTCGTTCCAGTGCGTGTCCTCGAAGACGAGCAGCAGCGGTCGACGGCGCGTCTCCCGGAGCATGAGGCGCTTCACACCGTCGAAGGTGCGCTGGCGGCGCTGCGCGGGAGCCAGGCTCTGCCACGCCGGGTCCGGCACTGGCACGTCCAGCAGGGTCAGCAGTGCGGACAGCGCCGGAAGCAGGTTCTCGTCCAGCCCTCGGATCGCGTCCGAGACCTTCCGCCGGATGACGTCGGCGTCCTCGCCGATGTCGAGGTGGAAGTAGCTCCGGAGCAGCTCGACGATGGGCAGGTACGGAGCCGGATTGCCGAGCGCGAACGATGAGGTCTCCAGCACCAGGGCCCCATCGCCCAGCGCATTGATGAACTCGCGGACGAGTCTGGACTTGCCCACGCCGGGCTCGCCCACCACGCCCACCAACTGGCCGCGCCCGCGGAGGGCCGAGGCCCAGCGGTTCTGGAGCAGCTCCTGCTCGGAGCGGCGGCCCACGAACTTACCCATGCGAGCCAGGGGGCCGAAGCCGTCCGGCTCTCGCCCCACGAGGCGGTGGATCTGGCCGCCGGGTCCCCCGACCAATCCGGCCGGGATCAGCGCGAAGCGCCGCTCGAGGAAGGGAACGGTGGCTCCGCTGACCACGGCGGAGTCCGGCTCGGCCGCCTGGACGAGCGCGTCAAGGATCACGCCCGCCTCGCGCTTGGCCGCCTGGTCGATCTGCGGTGTGCCGCTGATCTGCCCGATCATGTAGGGTCCCGTGTGGAGGGCGATCCGGACCGGGAGAATCCCGGCGTGCTGCTCGCGCGCACGCTCGACCGCCTTGAGGATTGCCATCGCGGCGTTGGCGGCGCGCCGGGGCGCGTCCTCGATCGGCTCGAGGCCGAAGGAGGCGTCGAGCCCGGTCTGGCCGAACTCCTCCACGCGCCCGCCGAAGGTGCGGATCTTGTCTACGAGGAGCTCGAGCGCGCGGCTCGTCTCGGTCCGTTCCTCCTCGGACGCCGGGACGCCCAGCGCCGCCCGGAGCAAGGTGACACGCCGTCGCTGCCAGCGAATCGGGGGCAGCACGGGGGCGTCCGGCGCAGACGAGGCGGCGGGCCTGGCCGGTAGGGTGACCGAGTCGGAGCCGGCGCTGGCGGGCGTCGACGAGAGCGGGGGATTGCGCTCGCCGCGCTGGACGGTCGTCTGGGGGTCGGTCCCGCTGCGCAATCCCAGCCTCTCGATCCTGGCCCGCAGCGTGTTTCGGGAGATCTGCAGCATCGCGGCGGTGCGCGAGATGTTCCAGCCGGTCTGCTCGAGCGTGCTCAGGAGATGGTCGCGCATCGCATCGCCCATCGAGATGCCGCCGACACCGGACGCGTCGCGCCCACGAGAGGGCGGCGATGCGACTGGGACATCCTCCCGTAGCTCGAGGTGGTGCGCGGTCACCGACGAAGCGTCGGCGAGCAGCGCGGCCCGCTCGATGACGTTGCCGAGCTCGCGCACGTTGCCCGGCCACGAGTAGGCGGCGAGCCGCTCGCGTGCATCCGCCGACAGGGTCTTCGCGGGCAGTCCGTATTCGGCGCAGACGTTCGCGAGGAAGCGCTCGGCCAGCAGCAGGATGTCGGCTTCGCGCTCGCGCAGCGGGGGCAGCTTGATCGTCAGCACCGCGAGACGGTGGTAGAGATCCTCGCGGAAGCGGTGCTCCTTGATCGCGCTCTGCAGGTCGGCGTTCGTGGCGCTGATGATCCACGCATCCGCCGGCTCGGGGTGGGTGCTCCCCAGCCGGCGAACCACCCGCTCCTCGAGCACGGTCAGGAGCTTGGCCTGCAGGGCCTCAGGGAGCAGCGCGACCTCGTCGAGGAAGAGCGTGCCCTGGTGGGCGGTCTGGAACAAGCCGGGCTTGGCGCGCCGCGCGTCCGTGAAGGCGCCCCGTTCGAACCCGAACAGCTCGGCCTCCAGCAACGTCTCGGGAATGGCCGCGCAATTGACGTCGACGAAGGAGCCGCGGGAGCGGGGACCCTGCCGGTGGATGAGGTGGGCGACCAGGCCCTTGCCGGTTCCGGTCTCGCCCTGGATCAGGATCGACGGCATCCGCCGGCCGACCTGCTGCCGCACAACCAGTCGACGGATGGTTTCACGGACCGTCTCCAGGGCTGCGCTCTCACCCAACAGCTCGAGTCGGCCCTCCATGGCGCCGAATACACTACGCCGAATGGACGGGCGGTCAAGTAGGTGCGGATGAAACGCGGATCGGAGCGGGCTGGTACGAGAGGGTCGAGCGCGTCAGACCGACACGGCGCGGGCGAGGCGGGCTGTCTCGACGAGTCGTCCATAGTCGCGGAAGTTGATCAGCCGGATCCCTTCCCGCGCCACGCTCCGCCTCACCTCCGGATCCGTGAGAGAGTCCAGCTCGATCCGGCGCTGCCAGTTGTACGCCGGATCGAAGCGGGCGTCGGCATCTCCGGGATGACAGGCCAGCTCGGAGAAGCCCGGCGCGAGACCGGCCAGGAGCGAGATCAGGTACTCGGGGCTGATGTGCCGGAGGTCCGTCGTGCCGACCGTCCACTGGCCGTAGAAGTTGCCGACGTAGGCGATCCCGCAGAAGCCACGGAGCGGGATACCGCGATCCCGGCAGAACTCGACGAAGGCCGGTGCGACCTCGGCCTTGCGATGGAAATGGTGGTGCGAGTCGATGTGCGTCGGGAGCTGGCCGGTGAGGTCGGTGAACAGATCGAACTGCCGCTCCAGCTCCCGCCGCTGAGCCCGCAGGTCGTCGGGATCGGGGATGTGGGTGCCCGCGGTGAAGTTCACGTGAAGGCCGAGACCGAGGCGCGGATGCTCCCGCGCCACGCCGACCGCGGCCCGGGCGCCCGGCATGTCCACCATGAGGCTCGTGCTGGTTACGATGCCGCGCTCGTGGGCCTCGATAATGCCCCGGGTGGTCCCATCGTCGGCGCCGAAGTCATCCGCGTTGACGATCAGGTAGCGGCTGGGCACGCGACGATGCGAATGATTTGCACCGTGTACGGCGCCGGCCCGCTTCTTGGTGTGTGATCTGGCGGATCCGGTTGAACGGCCGTTGGGAGAGCAGCGACGCGAGCGCTTCATCTGGCCTGTGCAATGGCAAGCCAGATGCCACGTGGGTGAGGAGGACGCAAATGTCGGAGTTCAAATATACCGCGGAGCGAGCTCGCCCCCGCGCTTGCCTCGTCGAGGACGGTGTCAGCCGGAGGGTGTCAGGCGAGCCGACAGATCACGTCACGACTCGCGGCGAGCCCCGCCGCCCGCGGGCGGCGGGGCCGCGAGCGACGCTCCTAGCGGAAGGCGGGGATGATGTGCTTGGCGAAGAGCTCGATCTGGCGCACCTCCTCGTCCCAGGACATGAAGCCCTGGTCGAAGAACCAGCCGAACCACTCGAGATCACCCTTGCCCCCGATCTTCTTCAGGCTCTCGATCTCTCGCTTGACCTGGTCCACCGTGCCGGCCAGCGCGTACTTGACCTTGCGCATCCGGTCGACCGTCCACTCCGCGGGCGGCAGCGCGGTGTACGGGTTCAGCGGGTACTTCTCGGCATCCTCCGGCGTGCGGAAGGCCTCCCAGAAGCCGAAGCCGCCGAAGTAGTTCTGGAAGCCGGAGTAGTTGGTCTCCCGCAGCAAGGCGACGGCCTCGGCCTCGGTCTTGCCGAAGTGCACCGCCCGGAACGCGCCCACGCTCTCGCCGAGGCCGAGCTTGCGCCCGGATTCGGCCGCGACGTCCTGGTAGACCTTGCACAGGCGCTGGAAGTCGGGCGGATGCGCCACGAGGATCCAGGGCACGATGCTCGACTGCGCGGTGTAGCGGATGGTCGTCTCGCTCACCGAGAACGGCTGGAACATCGGCGGGTGCGGCTGCTGGTAGGGCCTGGGCACGACGCAGATCTTCCGCACCACGCCCTCGTCGTCGATCTCGCCGGGCGCGCCGTACTGCCGCGTCCAGTCGGCCACCGGCCAGCGCGTGATCCCTTCCTTGTACGGGTAGGGGACCTTGTAATATTCGCCGTCGTAGTCCCACGCCTCCTCGGTCCAGGCCTTCTTGATCACCTTGACGGTTTCCTCGTAGACCTTGCGGTTGTGGTTGTCGATGGAGGATCCGTCCATCGGCGCGCCGGTGACGTGATACTGCTGGCCCAGCACGTTGACCCACCGGTCCTGGTACCCGCGCGCGAAGCCGGCGTACACGCGTCCCTTCGTCAGGTGATCGAGCACCGCCAGCTCCTCGGCGGCGCGGATCGGATCCCACGAGGGCAGCACCAGGCCGAGCGGCGAGAACTTGATGCGCTTGGTCCGGGCGGCCAGGTCCGCGTAGAGGAGCAGCGGGGCCACCGACGTCTCGTAGCCTTCCGAGTGGAAGTGATGCTCGGTGGTGGCCATGACGTCGAACCCGGCGTCGTCGGCGAAGACCGCCAGCTTGCGCAGCTCGTCGAGCATCTGCTGGTACCGCTCGTTGTTGCGGCCGATGGGGCGGAGGCGCTTGCGATCGTCCAGGGTGCCGGGCACGGTGGGCAGCACGAAGAGCATGAACTTCATGAAGGGTCTCCTCTCGCGCGCCCGGCTACGCTCCTCCGCGTGCCGTCGGGATCAGGAGGACTCGCCTCGCCTGGCCTGGGCGCGGTACCGATCCGGAACGGCAGTCCAGCGGTCAGTGTAGTGAACGGTTCCCTGCTCGTCGGTCCAGCGGTACAGCGGGGCGTGACGCGTTGGTCCCGGATCCCCCGACGACGGCGGCACGGGCGACGACGGTTCCGGCGGAGCCGAGGGGGGCTTCGGGATCCACACCCAGCGGTAGGGCTCCGTGACGCCGTCGCCACGCAGCTCGTAGCGTCCGGTCGGGAACTCCACCACGGTGGGCGTCGGGGGAGAAGAAGGCGGCGTGAGCGAGAGCGAGCCGCCCGCCGGCGGGGCGTACGGCATGACGTACGTCGGCGGCTGGGCGGGAAGAACCTCTACTGGCAGGACGGTGACGGCCATCTCTGGGAGATCCTCACCATCAGCTACGCGCGGGCGGATTCGCCGCCGC
>DATFWA010000038.1:0-16368 GCA_035259825.1 Candidatus Methylomirabilota bacterium
CTCGACCGCGGCCTCGTCGTGGAAGCCGAGGTGATCACCTCGAGGCTACCCTACGCCGGTATCTGCACTGAGCCGCAGGGGCGGATCAGGTCACTGCTTGGGCTGTCGGTGGATGCCTCTCTCCGCAAGCGCGCCCAGACACTGCTGGGAGGAAATACCGGTTGCGCCCAACTCTACGACCTGACAGCGGATCTACTGAAGCTGCTCTCCTTGCCGAGCGAATCCTCCTCGTAAGTATCTGTAGTAGTTGATGAAAAGTCATAATTTGACAACCAGTTCCTTGCCCGCTAGAGTTTGTACCGACTGGTCAGTAAATTCACAGGCGGAGCGAAGAGGAATGACGAGCCCGGCTCAGGCGTCCGAGACGAAAAGCACGAAGGGTGCGGCGACCAGGGATCAGATCCTGAACGCGGCCGCTCGGCTCATGCACGTGCAGGGCTATCAGTCCACCTCGCTCGATGACGTGCTGCGGGAAAGCGGGGTCGGAAAGGGCAACTTCTATTACTACTTCAAGAGCAAGGAAGACCTGGGCTACGCGATCATCGACCGGACGACCCGGGCGTTCGTCGAGCGCAGCTTGGGGCCCGCCTTCGCGGATGTCAACGCGGATCCGATCGCGCAGATCGAGCGCTTCCTGGAGCGCGTGCTGGACGCGCAGCGGCAGCGCAATTGCGTGGGCGGATGCGTCATGGGCAATCTGGCTTCCGAGCTGTCGGACGTGCACGAGGGGTTCCGTCAGCGGCTGGCCGAGATCTTCGACATCTGGCGCACGCATCTCGCGGACGCGCTGCTCAGAGCGCAGCGACGAGGTTATCTTCGAGCCGACGCGGATCCTTCGCGGCTGGCCCAGTTCCTGGTCGCCGGCCTCGAGGGCGCGATCCTTCTGAGCAAGGTCACCCGAGACATCGCGGTCATGGAGAAGTGCGTGGAGGAGCTGAAGCAGCACCTCACGCTCTACAGGACATGAGCATGGCGACGGTACGCGCAACGAACGGGCACCAGCAGGACGCGGCGAGCGGACCGCGGAAGCCGGACCGGGACGCGGAGCTGGTTGAGCGTCTCCGCCGGCAGGATCCGGGCGCCGCCGAGGAGCTCATCGCCACCTACGGCGACCGGGTCTACCGGCTCGCCATCCGCATCACCAGCAACGAGCAGGATGCGGAGGAGGTGGTGCAGGACGCGCTGTGGACGGCGGCGCGGAAGATCGATACGTTCAAGGGCGAGTCCGCCTTTGGCAGCTGGGTCTACCGCATCACCGCCAACGCGGCCTACCAGAAGCTGCGGACCCGGCAGGGGCAGCGGAACGAGATCTCGTGGGATGCGATGTCACCCGGCTTTGACGAGCTGGGTCAGCACGCCGAGCCGCTCCGGGACTGGTCGGCCCGAACCGAAGAACCGGCACTCCAGACCGAGCTTCGAACCGTGCTGACGACGGCGATCGACGACCTGCCGGGCGATTACAAGACCGCCTTCCTTCTGCACGACGTCGAGGGTCTCTCGAATCCGGAGATCGCCGAGGCGCTACACATCAGCCTGCCCGCGGTGAAGTCCCGCGTGCACCGGTCTCGCTTGTTCCTGCGCCAGAAGCTCGCCGATTACATGCGGGTCGCCTGAGCTAAACTCGCGTCCGGCTTGACTTTCGCGAGGGCCCTGTGGTCTGATGGGCCCTCGTGACGTTCCGGTCGGGTGTCTGTATGGAGTGCTCGGCGTGGCGATCGATCAGGACGAGACCAGGGCCCACGAATAGACCCACGAATAGAAAGGTTGTGGCAATGGAAGCAGTCATCGCGACGGGCGGCAAGCAGTACCGGGTCGCTCCCGGTCAGGTCATTAAGGTCGAGCGGCTCGCCAAGGACAAGGGCGCGGCGGTCGAGTTCACGAAGGTCCTGCTCGTGAACAACGAAGGGCAGGTGACCGTGGAGCCGAAGGCACTGGCCTCCGCCAAGGTGCTGGGGCAGGTGGTCGCGGAGCGCAAGGAGAACAAGGTCCTGGTCGTGAAGTTCAAGCGGCGGAAGAACTACCGGCGGCACCGCGGGCATCGGCAGACGATGACCGCTGTGCGCATCACCAAGATCGAGGTCTAGAGCCATGGCGCACAAGAAGGGTGTCGGCAGCTCCCGGAACGGTCGCGACTCCAACCCCCAGATGCTGGGAGTGAAGCGCTTCGGCGGTCAGTTCGTGACCGCCGGCAGCATCCTGGTGCGTCAGCGGGGGACCCGTTTCAAGCCGGGCGCCAATGTGGGACTGGGCGTGGATCACACGCTGTTCGCGAAGTCCGACGGCTACGTCCGATTCGAGCGGAAGGGCGACGACAAGTACGTCAGCATCGCGCAGCAGCAGTCGGCCTGAGCCTGGCCGAAGCCGACTCCGCCATCTGAAGCCACCCCATGTTCGTTGACGAGATCGACGTCTTCGTCAAGGGGGGCGACGGAGGCGCCGGGTGTGTGAGCTTCCGGCGCGAGAAGTTCGTGCCCCGCGGGGGTCCCGACGGGGGTGACGGCGGCGACGGCGGCAGCGTCATCCTGGAAGCGGATCCCTCCATCACCACCCTCCTGGACTTTCACTACCAGCGCCACTACACGGCCGCGCGCGGTCATCACGGCGAAGGCGCCAACCGGCACGGGCGCAGCGGGGACGATACGATCCTCCGCGTGCCGCTCGGCACGGTCGTCTCGGAGCGCGATGGCGGTGAGCCGCTCGGCGACCTCATCGAGCGCGGTCAGCGCCTGACGGTGGCGAGGGGAGCGCGGGGCGGGCGGGGCAACGCGCGCTTCACCACCTCCACGAACCGCGCGCCGCGGCGCGCCGATCTGGGGCGGGCGGGCGAGGAGCGCTGGATCCACCTCGAGCTGAAGCTCCTAGCCGACGTGGGGGTCGTGGGGTTCCCGAACGCCGGCAAGTCCACGCTGGTGTCGCGCCTGTCGGCGGCGAAGCCCAAGATCGCCGACTATCCCTTCACGACGCTCGCCCCCACGCTCGGCATCGTGCGCGCCGGGGACGATCGGAGCTTCGTCATCGCCGATCTTCCTGGTCTCATTCCCGGCGCGGCCAGCGGCAAGGGTCTCGGTCACCGCTTCCTGCGCCATGTCGAGCGCACCAGGCAGCTCGTGCATCTCATCGATCTCGATCCGAGCACCGGCCGCGATCCGCTCGCCGACTATCGGGCCATCCGCGACGAACTCTCCGCCTACTCGCCGGAGTTGGCCGTGCGCCACGAGATCGTGGTCGTGAACAAGGCGGAGCTGCCCGGCACCGGCGAGGCGCGAGCGGCCGTCGAGCGCTTCTGCACCGAGCGCGGCCTGCCGTTCCACGCGATCTCGGCGGTGACCGGAGAAGGTCTGCCCGCGCTGGTGCACGACCTCACGCGGCGGCTGGTGAGCGAGCCATGGGTCCCCGCCACCCGCTGAGCCGCGCCCGCCGGGTGGTGGTCAAGGTGGGCAGCGGACTCGTCACCACGCCCGGCGAGGGTCCATCGAGCGAGACGATCGCGCGGCTCGCGTCGGACATCGCCGCGTTGGTGCAGGAGCGGCGGGAGGTGGCCCTGGTGTCGTCGGGCGCCATCGCGACCGGGGTCGCCCGTCTCGGCCTCAGGGCCCGTCCGCGCTCCATTCCGGAGAAGCAGGCGGCAGCCGCGGTGGGCCAGTCCGCGCTCATGTGGGAGTACGAGCAGGCCTTCAAGAAACACGGCATCCCGGTCGGACAGGTGCTCCTCACCGGCCAGGACATCAGCGATCGCTCGCGGTATCTCAACGCCCGCAACACGCTCCTGGCCCTGCTCGAATTCGGCGTGCTGCCGGTCATCAACGAGAACGACACGGTCGCGGTGGACGAGATCAAGGTCGGCGACAACGACAACCTCGCCGCCCTCGTCGCTCATCTTATCGACGCCGATCTGCTCGTCCTCCTGACCGACGTGGACGGCCTCTACACCGGCAATCCCCGCCGCGATCCTGGCGCCCGGCGGCTCGAGACCGTCGAGGCCATTACCGACGAGATCCAGAAGATGGTCTTCGATGCCTCCGCGGAGGTCTCGGTGGGCGGCATGAGCACCAAGCTGCAGGCGGCCCAGAAGGCGGGCGCCTCCGGGATCCCGATGGTGATCGCGAGCGGCCGCGAGGCCGGTCTCCTCCATCGCGTGCTCAAGGGTGAGCCGGTCGGCACCTACTTCCAGCCTCGCGACGATCGCCTCGCCGCCCGCAAGCGATGGATCGCCTTCGCGGTCCCGCCGCAGGGGCGTCTCGTGGTTGACGCGGGCGCGAAGAAGGCCTTAACTGAGAGGGGCAAGAGCCTGCTTCCCTCGGGCCTCGTAGCGGTGGACGGGCAGTTCCACGCCGGGGAAGTGGTGGCTCTGACCGAGGCCGCGGGTCTGGAGTTCGCCCGCGGGCTCGTGAACTACGACGCTGAGGAGCTCCGGCGGATCCGGGGGGCGAAGACGGCCGACATCGAGAAGGCACTCGGGTACAAGGGCTTCGACGAGGTCGTCCACCGGGACAACCTGGTGATCCTGTGAGGGGGTCGGCACGGTGAGCCCGTCACGGAGAGAGGGAGCGGCCATGGACGTCGCGGCACACGTCGAGGCGAAGGCGCGGGCAGCCAAGGAGGCCTCGCGGGTGCTCGCGCTGGCTCCCACCCGCGCCAAGAACGAAGCGCTCGCCCAGATGGCGCGTGGGCTCGAGGAGCGCACCGCCGCCATCCTGGACGCCAATCGGCACGATCTGGAGCGCGCCCGCTCGGCCGGCCACCCGCGAGCCTTCGTCGACCGCCTCACGCTGACCGAGAGCCGCATCGAGGAGATGGCTGCCGGTTTGCGGCACGTGGCCGCGCTGCCGGACCCGGTGGGGGAGACCGTGGAGACCTGGCGCCGCCCATCGGGCCTCGAGATCGCCCGCGTGCGCGTACCGCTGGGGGTGATCGGCTTCATCTTCGAATCCCGACCCAACGTCACCGCGGATGCCGCCGGCCTCTGCTTGAAGTCGGGCAATGCGGTGCTCCTTCGCGGGGGGAGCGAGGCGCTCGAGTCCAACACCTTCCTAGCCCAGATCCTGGGCAAGGCGGTCGAGAAGGCGGGCCTGCCTGCCGAGGTGGTTCAAGCGGTGGAGACGGCGGACCGCGCCGCGGTGCTCGCCATGCTGACGCTGGACCGCTACCTCGACCTCATCATCCCGCGGGGCGGCGAGGATTTCGTGCGCCTGGTCGCGGAGCGCTCGACGGTGCCGGTGCTCAAGCACGACAAGGGGCTCTGTCACGTCTATCTGGACGAGGGCGCCGATCCGGACATGGCGATCGCGGTGACCGTGAACGCCAAGGCTCAGCGGGTGAGCGTCTGCAATTCACTCGAGACCTTGTTGGTTCACGCGGCCATCGCGCCGACCGTGCTGCCTGGCCTCAACGCGCGCCTTGCAGAGGCGGGTGTGGAGGTGCGCGCCGACGAGCGTGCGCGAGCGCTCATGCCGGGGGCGCGTGCCGCGGAGCCGGCCGACTGGGACGCCGAGTACCTGGACTACATCCTGGCGGTTCGCGTGGTGGAGAGCTTCGACGACGCGGTGTCGCACATTCGCCGGCACGGCTCCGGCCTCGCCGAGGCCATCGTGACGCAGGACGTGCGCCGCGCGCGCCGCTTCACTCAGGAGGTGGACGCGGCCGCGGTACTGGTCAATGCCTCCACCCGGCTAGTGGACGGCAGCCAGTTCGGCCTGGGTGCCGAGATGGGCATCTCCACGTCCCGGGTGCACGCGCGGGGTCCGGTAGGCGTCCGGGAGCTGACCACGACCAAGTTCGTCGTGTGGGGCGACGGGCACGTCCGGGAGTAACCGCCTGCAGCCGCGCGTCGGCGTCTTCGGGGGGTCGTTCAACCCGATCCACTTCGGCCACCTGCTCGTGGCCGACGACGTCTGCGAAGCCCTGACGCTCGATCGCCTGCTCTTCGTGCCGGCGGCGCAGCCTCCCCACAAGCCGCCGACCGAGCTGGCTCCCGCGATGCACCGCTACCGGATGACCGCGCTCGCGGTCCAGGAGCACCTGCGGTTCGAGGTCTCCGACGTCGAGGTGAAGCGCAGCGGGACCTCCTACACCGTGGACACGCTAGCCGCGCTGCAGGAGCGGGGGCGCCTCCACCTCATCATCGGCTCGGAGACCTTCCTCGACCTCCTGAACTGGAAGGATCCTCGACGCGTGGTGTCGCTCGCCCGTCTGGTCGTGATCCCACGCAACGGGATGGCCTTCGACCCGGAGATGCCGGCGGCTCTCAAGGTGCTCCGGGAGCTGGGACTGCCCGCCTTCGAGCGGGACGCCGCAGAGGCGGCAGACGGTCCGGCCCCCCTCCTCCTGCACGCGGCCTCGCTGCCGATTTCTGGCTCGGACCTCCGCCGTCGGGCCCGCGAGAAGCGGAGCCTCGCCTTCCGCATGCCCGAAGCCGTCGTGTCCTACATCCGTGACCACCAGCTGTATCGCCCGGAGGCGTGATTGGCCACCCTGTCTGCCGAAGCCGTCGTCCGTGTCGCCGCTCACGCAGCTCTCGACAAGAAGGCGATCGATCTCGCGGTGCTCGACCTGCAGGGCCTGTCGACCATCGCCGACTTCTTCCTGGTGTGCAGCGCCCGGTCGACCACGCAGGCCGAGACGATCGCGGAAGCGGTCCGGGGCGCGCTGCGCACGGATGGCGTGCGACCGCGTCACAACGAGGGCAGCGCCGAGAGCGGCTGGCTCCTGCTCGACTACGGCGACGTGGTCGTCCACGTGTTCCTCGAGGAAACGCGCGGCTTCTACGCTCTGGAGCGTCTGTGGGGCGACGCGCCGCTCGTTTCCGTCGAGGGAGGACGCGCGCGGGATTGATTTGACGTAGACCCCGTGGTAGCCTGCGCGACTAGCGGCGCCGCCGCGTAGCCTTCTCGTCGGCGATCGCGAAGAGGAAGGAGGCCACGATGAAGAAGGATCGCCTGGTGCAGTTTCGCAAGAAGCTGGAAGACAAGCATCGCCAGCTCGTGGAGGAGGTCGGAAAGAACGTCCTCTACGGCAAGGGGCCCGAAGACGATTCCATCAAGGACCTGGGCGACCAGGCCTCTTCCGCCTACAACCGTGAGTTCCTCTTCGAGCTGGGCAACGGCGACCGCCGGAGACTGAAAGAGGTGGCGCTGGCGCTGCAGAAGATCACCGAGGGCGGCTTCGGCGACTGCGAGCGCTGCGGAGAGCCCATCGCGGACAAGCGCCTGGAGGCGCTGCCGGACGCGCGGTACTGCATCGAGTGCCAGCGCGCGATCGAAGAGGAAGAGCGCACCGCGGCTCGCTAGCCCGGCCCGACCGTGTCGATCCGCTTCGGGCTCATCGTCGGTCTGCTCTTCGCCATCCTCGTCACCTACCTGGCCTCCCTCAATCCCGCTCGCGTACACATCGCTCTCGGCAGTGACTGGGCCTTCGACGTGCCGGTCATGGCGCTCGTCGCCGTCGTCTTCGTCGCTGGCGCCGTGCTCGCCTCGGCGGTCGGCCTGCTTCGTGACGTCACGCGCCCGCATCGACGCCGCCCGAGGCCGGTCGGGCTCGGGCCGCTGGGCGCTGCCCTCGGAGGCGATGACACCGGGCGGCAGACCGAGCCGACCCGAGTCCACGCGGATCGGGATGATCTGATCGAGCTGCGGCGCTGGGCCGAGGCCCTCGAGGTCCAGACCCGGCTGCTCCAGGAGGCGCCCCGCGATCGGCGTACAGCCGAGGAGACGGTCCTCGCTAGCCTGCACTATGAAGTCGCCCGGGACAGGCTGGAGCGGAGCGATCGCCCGGCCGCGATGACCCATTTGAAGGAAGCGCTGCGGCTGCAGCCCGAGTTCGTGCCCGCCGCCCTGCTCCTCGGTGACATCCACCTCAAGGCGGGCGAGCCGCGTGAGGCTCTGCGCGTCTGGGAGCGGGCGGCGGAAGCCTCGCACGCGGCCTTGCCCCTGCTGGGACGCATCGAGCAGCTGCATCGCACCGAGGGCCGGCCGACCCGCATGATCTCGCTCTACCAGGAGGCGCTCGCACGTCATCCGGACAATCAAGCCCTGGCCTTCGGGCTCGGCCGGGTCTATTTCGAGCTGGCAATGCTCGACGAGGCCGCGGAGCAGTTCCAGAAGATGGAGGTGCGGGCGCCCGATCTGCCGCAGATCCATGCCTATCTGGGAGCCATCCTGGAACGGCGCGGCCAGTTCCGTGACGCGATGGAGGAGTACCGGCGCGCGCTGCGCCTGAGCGACAGCGTGGAATGGCCGCACAGGTGCGCCGGCTGTGGCGCGATGCACTCCCGCTGGATCGACCGTTGCCCCACGTGCCGTCGCTGGAACACCTTCCGGCCCTAGAGCGCCCCGGCCGCGACACCGGCCTTTGGCGCCGGTGGACCGGCGTCCTACTGGACCTCGTCTTCCCGCCGTTCTGTCCAGCCTGTGACGCGCCCTTGTCCGAGGAACGGCGCGGGCCGCTCTGCGCGCGGTGCTGGGAGGCGCTCGAGCGGATCGGCCCGCCATGGTGCCGCACCTGCGGGGTCCCGATGGCGGCTGCGCTCCGAGCGACCGACACGCCACTCTGCGGCTCGTGCCGGTTGCGGCCGCCCGTCTTCGCCTATGCGCGCGCGGGTGCACGCTACGGAGACGTGGCGCGGGAAGCGCTCCACGCGCTGAAGTTCAAGGGGCGACGTGGCCTGGCCGGCCCGCTGGCGGACCTGCTCGTCGAGGGCGGCACCGCGTGGCTGCCGATGGGACGGCCCGATCTACTGGTGCCGGTGCCGCTGCATCCGCGCCGGCAACGGGAGCGCGGGTTCAATCAGGCCTCCCTGCTCGCCCGTCGGATCGGGGAGGCCTGGGGCGTGCCGGTGCGGGATGACGTGCTGGTCCGTGTCGTGGCCACCGCGTCCCAGACCGCGCTCGAGTCGCAGGCACGGCGCTCCAACGTCCGGGATGCGTTCCGGTTGCGGCATCCGGAATCGGTCGCGAGCCGTCACGTGGTCGTCGTCGACGACATCCTGACGACCGGGGCCACCGTCTCCGAATGTGCCCTCACGCTCCAAGCCGGCGGGGCCACGACCGTCGGTGTCCTGACGGTCGCGCGGGTCGTCTAGCACCCGAGTCTTGCGCCCTGCGCCTCGGGGTGGCTATAATCGGAACCCTCTGCTGACCGGAAGTATTTGACAAACCGAGACAAACAGGGAAGGAGCGCCCATGGCGGTGCGCGTAGGAGTCAACGGATTCGGACGCATCGGTCGGGTCTTCTTTCGGGCCGCGCTGGAGTCCCCGGAGCTGGAAGTGGTGGCGGTCAACGACCTGGCTGACTCCAAGACCCTGGCCCACCTCCTCAAGCATGATTCCGTCCACGGCACGCTGAACGCCGAGGTGAAGGCCAAGGGCGAGGCCATCTTCGTCAACGGCCGCGAGATCCGCGTGTGCTCGGCCAAGGACCCGGCGACCCTGCCCTGGGGCGAGATGGGCGTCGAGATCGTGGTCGAGTCCACTGGGATCTTCCGCGATCGGGCCACCTCGTCGAAGCACCTGCAGGCCGGCGCCAAAAAGGTCGTCATCACTGCGCCCGCCAAGGATCCCGACATCACAGTGGTGCTGGGCGTCAACGAGCAGAAGTACGATCCGGTCAAGCACGAGCTGGTCTCCAACGCCTCCTGCACGACCAACTGCCTGGCCACCGTCGCCAAGGTCCTGCTCGATAACTTCGGGATCAAGCGGGGCTTCGCCTCGACCGTCCACTCGTACACGAACGACCAGCCGATCCACGACTTCCCGCACAAGGACCTGCGCCGCGCTCGCGCGGGCGCGGTCAGCATGATCCCGACGACGACGGGTGCGGCCACCGCGGTGGGTCTGGTGCTGCCGGAGCTGAAAGGCAAGCTGGACGGCATCGCGATCCGCGTGCCCACCGCCAACGTCTCGGTGGTGGACCTCACGGTCGAGCTGGCAAAGCCGGCCACCCCGGCGGCGGTGAACGACGCCTTCCGGGCGGCCGCGGTGGGTCCCCTCAAGGGGATCCTCGACGCCACCGACGAGGAGCTGGTGTCGGTCGACTTCAACGGCAACGCCCACTCGTCGATCGTGGACCTGCCGTCGACGGCGCTGGTGGACGGCAACCTGGTGAAGGTGCTCGCCTGGTACGACAACGAATGGGGGTATTCCTGCCGGGTGCGGGACCTGATCCGCTACATGGCCCGGTCGCTGTAGACGCGGCCGCATCGCGCAGCCCGACCGTCCGTGGCGAAGCTCGTCGTTGATCAGGTCGACCGGTCCGGGAAGCGTGTCTTCCTGCGAGTTGATTTCAACGTGCCCCTCGACGGCGCGCGGGTGACCGACGACACGCGGATCACCGCGGTGCTGCCGACGATCCGCTGCGTGCTCGAGGGCGGTGGCTCGCTGGTGCTCGCCTCCCACCTCGGGCGGCCCAAGGGCAAGCCCGATCCCAAGTACTCGCTGCGACCGGTGGCCGAGCGCCTGGAAGGACTGCTGGGCCGGCCGGTCCCGCTGCTCCCCGACTGCGTGGGACCGGAGGTCGAGGAGCGCGCGCGCGCGCTGCACCCGGGCGACGTCGTGCTCCTCGAGAACCTGCGCTATCACCCGGAGGAGGAAGCCAACGACGACGCGTTCGCGCGGTCGCTGGCCGCGCTCGCCGAGGTCTACGTCGACGACGCCTTCGCGGCGGCCCATCGGGCTCACGCCTCCATCGAGGCCATCACGCGCTACCTCAAGCCAGCGGCCGCGGGGCTGCTCATGGCGCGCGAGCTCGAAGCGCTGGACCGCATCTTCGAGCGTCCGGAGCGGCCCCTCTGGGCCGTGCTCGGCGGCGCCAAGGTCTCCGACAAGCTGGCTCTCGTGGAGCACCTCCTCGAGCGCGTGGACGGACTGGTTATCGGCGGCGGCATGGCCTTCACGTTCCTGAAGTCGCTGGGGCACGGCGTCGGCCGGTCACTGCTGGAGCCGGACCGGGTCGAAGCCGCCCGCGCCGTCCTTGACAAGGCCCGCGCCCGGGGCATCCCGGTGCGCCTGCCCGTAGACGTGGTGGTCGCCGCCGGGCTCGACGCGACGACCGGGCTCCGGACGGTGGGCATCCGCGAGATCCCCGATGACCTCATGGGGCTCGATATCGGCGCGGCGAGCGTGACTCAGTTCGCCACTGCGCTCAAGGGCGCCCGGACCATCATCTGGAACGGCCCCATGGGTGTCTTCGAGAAAGAGCCGTTCGCGGCCGGCACCGTCGGGGTCGCACGCGCGGTGGCCGACTCCGGGGCCTTCTCGGTGATCGGTGGGGGCGACACGATCGCTGCGGTGCAGAAAGCGGGCGTCATGGACAAGATCGGCTACGTGTCGACCGCCGGTGGTGCCTTCCTCGAGTTCCTCGAGGGCCGCGTGCTGCCAGGCGTGGCGGCCCTCGACGACGCGGCCTGATGCGTACCCCGCTCGTCGTCGGCAACTGGAAGATGCACGGCACGCAAGCGATGACGCGCGAGCTGGCTCAGGCTGTCCGCGATGGTCTCAAGCGCCCGCGCGGCGTTGAGGTCGTGGTGTGCCCGCCCTTCACCGCGCTGTCCGCGGCCGCCGAGGTGCTGAAGGGGGCGGCGGTGGCCCTCGGCGCGCAGAATTGCCATTGGGAGGCCCAGGGCGCCTTCACCGGCGAGATCTCGCCGGCCATGCTCGCGGAGCTGGGCTGCCGCTGGGTGCTGCTCGGCCACTCGGAGCGGCGCCACGTGTTCCGCGAGACCGACGACGAGATCAACCGGAAGATGACGGCGGCCCTGCGCCACGGCATGGCCCCGGTGCTGTGCGTGGGCGAGACCGAGGAGGAGCGGCGTCAGGGGCTCACCTTCACGGTGGTAGAGGGACAGCTGCGAGCGGGATGGGCGGGCCTGTCACCCGAGGACCTCGCGCGCTCTGTGCTCGCCTACGAGCCGGTGTGGGCGATCGGCACCGGGGCGGTGGCGACGCCCGCGCAGGCCGCCGAGGTGCACCGGTATCTGCGCGGTCTCGTCTCGGAGGTCGCCTCGAAGGAGCTGGCTCAGTCAGTGCGCATTCTCTATGGCGGCAGCGTCAAGGCGGACAACGCCCAGGCGCTGACCCAGGAGCCCGACATCGACGGTGTCCTCGTGGGCGGCGCAAGCCTGCAGGCCCAGAGCTTCATCACCATCGCGAAGAAGTCGGCCGCCCGCAGCGGCGCTTCGAAGGAGTAGGACTCACATGTTCATCCTGGTCGTGATCGTTCACGTGCTGGTGTGCATGGTCATCGTCGGCCTGGTGCTGCTGCAGGCCGGCAAGGGTGCCGACATCGGATCCGCCTTCGGCGGCAGCGGGAGCCAGGCGGTGTTCGGCTCCATGGGCACTCCCACCGTGCTCGGCAAGGCCACCGGAGTGGTCGCGGTGTTGTTCATGATCACTTCGTTCGCGCTGTCGATGATGGCGCATCGGCAGCCCTCGAGCATCATGCCGGCGACCGCGCCGCCCGCGGCTCCAGCGCCGGCGACTCCGCCCCCCGCGGCCCCGTCCACCCCGGCCCCCGCGCCGGCGGCTCCGGCGCCCGCCCCGCAGAAGTAGCCGCACACAAATGCCACGACGTCGGGCGCGCGTCCGCTCGCTGTTGGCCGTCATCGTCGGCCTGATGCTCGTCACCGCGTGCAACACCTCGGTCGACACCCGTGCGGAAGACACCGCGACCGCGGGCGCTCCCGCCTACGGCGACACCTTCATCCAGGCGTCCATCGGGGACATCGGCGGCCTGATCCCGAGCCTGACGTCTGACCAGTCCTCGCACGAGGTGGGCGGCCTGATCTACGACGGGCTGATCAGGCTCGACAAGGATCTGAACATGGGGCCCGCGATGGCCGAGTCGTGGACCTACAGCCCCGACTGCCTCGACCTGACCTTCAAGCTCCGGAAGGACGTGAAGTGGCACGACGGTCATCCATTCACGGCCGACGACGTGGTCTTCACCTACCAGACCATGATCAATCCGAAGACGCCTGCGCCCTTCAAGGAGGGATTCCTGCTCGTGAAGGACGTGCAGGCGCCCGACCCGTACACGGTGCGGGTGCGGTACGAGAAGCCCTACGCGCGCGCGGTGGAGACGTGGGGCACCTACATGCTGCCCAAGCACCTCCTGCAGTCGTTCGCGGAGGCGGGCACGCTGCGGGAGTCTCCGCAGAACAGCCGGCCGGTCGGGACCGGGCCCTATCGCTTCCAGGAATGGAAGCCGGGGGAGAAGGTGGTGCTCACCGCCAACCCGGACTACTACGAGGGGCGGCCCTATCTGAGCCGTATCGTGTACCGGGTGATCCCGAGCCAGGCCACGATCTTCCTCGAGCTGAAGGCGCAGGGCGTAGACTACGTGAGCACGCTCACCGGCATGCAGTACTCGCGGCAGACCGAGTATCCCGCCTTCCGGAAGGCGTACAACAAGTTCCGCTATCCGGCGAGCGACTATACCTTTTTCGGTTTCAACCTTCGCGATCCGCGCTTCGCCGACCGGCGCGTGCGCGAGGCCTTCGCGCACGCCATCAACAAGCAGGAGCTGATCGACGGCGTGCGGCTGGGGCTCGCCCGCGAGGCGAACGGCCCGATCCGACCTGGCACGTGGGCGTACACCGATAAGGTCGAGCACTACGCCTACGATCCGGAGAAGGCCAAGGCCCTGCTCGCGGAGGCGGGCTGGAAGGATCGGAACGGCGACGGCGTCGTCGAGGACAAGGACGGCAAGCCCTTCACCCTCACGATCCGTACCAACCAGGGCAACGACGAGCGCAAGAAGATCGCCGAGATCATCCAGCAGCGGCTGAAGGAGATCGGGGTCAGCGCGGACATCCAGCTCATCGAGTGGGCCGCGTTCATCAAGGAGTTCGTGAAGCCGCGCCGCTTCGAGGTGGTGGTGCTGGGGCTCGGCACCGGCACCGACCCGGACCAGTTCGTGGTCTGGCACTCGTCGCAGCGAGGGCCGGATCAGATGAACCGGACCGGCTATGCCAATCCGGAGGTGGACTCCCTGCTCGAGGCCGGACGCAGCTCGTGCGTGCAGAGCGAGCGCGTGCGCTACTATCACCGGATCCAGGAGATCCTCGCCCACGACCTGCCGATGGTCTTCCTGTATTTCCGCGACGCCCTCCCGGCGGTCGCCTCGCGCATTCACGGCGTCAACCCGGCTCCCGCCGGCATCCTCTACAATTTCGACGAGTGGTACGTGCCGAAGACGCTGCAGCGCTATACCTCCGGGTAGATGGCGCTCTTCGCCCTCCGCCGCCTCCTGCTCTCGATCCCGCTCCTGATCGGCATCACCTTCGTCTCCTACGTGGTCATCAGCCTGGCCCCGGGAGGCCCGCTCGACTTCCTCACCCCGGAGGATCCCAACGCCTCGCCCGAGGTGAAGGAGCGGCTGATCAAGGAGTTCGGGCTCGACCGCCCGATCCACGTGCAGTACTGGGAGTGGCTCAAGCGCGCGGTGCGCCTCGACTTCGGACGGTCCTTCCTGCCCGACGGGCGGCCGGTGCTGGTGAAGATCGGCGAGCGGCTGCCGGTGACGCTCTTCCTGAATCTCATCGAGATGGCGATCATCGTGGGTCTCGCGGTGCCGATCGGCGTGCTCTCGGCGACCCGCCAGTACTCGCTCTACGACAAGATCACCACCATCTTCGTGTTCGTGGGCTTCGCCACTCCCGATTTCTGGCTCGCGCTCCTCCTGATGATCCTCTTTGGGGTGCAGCTCGGCTGGCTACCCATCTCCGGCCTTCGCTCGCTGAACTGGGAGTACCTCTCGTTCTGGCAGCAGCAGTGGGACTTCTTCTCGCACCTGGTGCTGCCGATCGTGGTCGCGACGTTCGGCGGGCTCGCCGGCTTCTCGCGCTACATGCGGCAGAGCATGCTCGAGGTGGTGCGGCAGGACTACGTGCAGACCGCGCGGGCCAAGGGACTGTCCGAGCGCACCGTGATCAGCAAGCACGCCCTGCGTAACGCGCTCCTGCCCGTGGTCACGATCCTGGCGCTCGCGCTGCCCGGGCTCATCGGGGGCAGCGTTATCATCGAGTCGATCTTCGCCATTCCCGGCATGGGCCAGCTCATGGTCCAGTCCGTCTTCTCGCGGGACTACCCGGTGGTGATGGGGAATTTGGTGATCGTGGCCACCCTCACCCTGGTGGCCAACCTGGTGGCCGACATCACCTACGGCTTGGTGGATCCGCGGATCCGCTTCGGCGGCCGTCGCGGGAGACGTTGATGGCCGCGTCCGGCTCCCGCGGCGAGATCCGGGCGTTCTGGCGTACCTTCTCCCGCAACCAGCTCGCGGTGTGCGGCGGGGTGGTGGTCCTGGTCCTGGTGACACTGGCCGTGCTCGCGCCGGTGCTGGCACCCTGGGATCCCAACCGGCCGGATACCAAGAAGATCCTGACCCCGCCGTCCCGCAGCCACTGGCTTGGCACTGACCCGCTCGGCCGCGACGTGCTCTCTCGCGTGCTCTACGGCTCGCGCGTGTCGCTGGCCGTGGGCTTCGTCTCGGTCGGGATCGCGGCGGCGATCGGTGTGATCCTCGGCGCGGCGGCCGGGTATAACGGCGGGGTGGTGGACAACATCGTGATGCGTCTGGTGGACCTGATGCTGGTGTTCCCGCGCTTCTTCCTGCTTCTGGCCGTGCTCGCGTTCCTCAAGCCGTCGATCTGGACGATCATGACCGTGATCGGCCTGACCGGGTGGATGGGCGTGGCCCGGCTGGTCCGCGCGGAGTTCCTCACGTTGCGCGAGCGGGAGTTCGTGATCTGGTCTGAGTCGGTAGGTGCGGGCGCGCTGCGCATCGTCTTCCGCCACATCCTGCCCAACGCGGTCGCGCCGATCCTGGTCGCCATGACCCTCGGCATCCCCGCCGCGATCCTCACCGAGGCCGGCCTCTCCTTCCTCGGACTGGGCGTGCAGCCGCCATACGCGACGTGGGGCAACATCCTCAACGACGGACGCGACTACATCGAGATCGCGTGGTGGCTGACGCTCTATCCCGGGCTGGCCATCCTGATCACGGTCCTCTCCTACAACCTGGTCGGGGAGGGGATCCGCGACGCGCTCGACCCGCGTCTGCGCCAGTCGCGCGTCGGTCGCATGGTTCGGCTCGGCCGCTGAATTGACAAGCCTCGCGAGGGCACGGCATACTGTGCCCTCGCCGGCGCCGAAGTGGCGGAATTGGCAGACGCGCACGTTTGAGGGGCGTGTGGGGCAACCCGTGGGGGTTCGAGTCCCCCCTTCGGCACCACTGATCTGGAAGTCATCGATCCACCGAGTCTACCCGGAAGCGCTCGGCCTCACCGGGAGTATTTCGGGAGTACGCTAGAGGCCGCGGACTCGGCGGTCTCCGCGTCCTTCGGTTCGGTCATCCGACTGAGCAGGGCACTGCCGT
>DATFWA010000039.1:0-17891 GCA_035259825.1 Candidatus Methylomirabilota bacterium
CGGAACACGGTTCGCCGTTCCTCCTCGATGGCAAGCGCGTCGCCCGCGAAGATGCGCTGCACCACCGTGGCGAACACCAGCGTTCCGGTCCCCCCCGTCTTCACCGAGATGTCGGCGAGCTCGGTCTCCCGCCGCACCGTCTCGCCGATGCGGAGCGGCCGGTGGAAGCGGAAGCGCTCGCCCGCGAACATGCGGCGCGGCAGCGGCATCGGGGGGATCACCCCGGTGTCGAGCGGGCTGCCGTCCGGCCGCAGCGCGTCGGGGGCGAAGCGCGGCAGGAAGTAGAGGCACTGCCAGCCCGGGGGCAGCGGATCGCCCGGTTGGAAATCGGGCTCCATCCGTCCGAACGTGAGCTTGAGAAGATTCGCGGGCGCGGCGGTCACGATATCGGTGGCGGTCTCCCGCCGGCCCACGTGCGTCTTCAGCTCGTCCAGACCGGCTATCGCGCTGCCCGGCGTGCTCATGAACCGTTCAGACCGGCAGGGGCGGCCGGCGACGATGCCAGTCGGTGGCGCGCTGGTAGGCGTGCCCCACCCGCAGCACGGTGGCCTCGTCGAAGGGCCGGCCGGAGATCTGCAGCGACAGCGGGAGCCCGGTCGAGGAGAAGCCGGTGGGCACGGCCAGGGTCGGCAGGCCGGTGATGTTGAACGGCCCCATGTTGGACTTGGCGAACGGGAAATCGGGATCCAGCACGACCTTGAACGCGGGCGCGGGCCCGAGCACGGTCGGCGTGATCAGCACGTCCACCGACTCGAGCGCGCGCGCGGTGTCCTCGCGGATCCGCGCCCGCAGGCGCTGGGCCTGCACGTACTCGTCGGCGCGGAACAGGCCACCCGCCATCAGCTTCTCGCGCAGCACCTCGCCGTACAGCTCCGGGCGCGCGCGCAGGTCGCGCTCGTGGTACGCGAAGGCCTCGGTGAGCATGATCACCATGAACGACGGCGTGGCGTGGATGCTCGGGATCGTCACGTTGCGCACGGTGGCGCCGAGCCGGCCCAGCTCGCCCAGCGCCCGCTCGAACGCGGCCACCGTCTCCGACTCCACCTGCTCGAAGAAGTAGTCGCGCACCACCCCGACCCGCAGCCCCTGCACCCCACCCTCGAGGCCCGCGAGGTAGTCCGCCACTGGCTCGCGCGCCGAGGCCGGGTCGGCCGGATCGTGGCCGGCGAGGGATTGCAAGATATACGCGCAGTCCTCGGCCGAGCGGGCCATCGGCCCGGTGTGATCGAGGGTCCACGAGAGCGTGACCACGCCAGCGCGGCTCACCCGCCCGTAGGTGGGCTTGAACCCGGTGATGCCGCAGAAGGCCGCCGGTCCGCGGATCGACCCGCCGGTGTCCGAGCCCAGCGAGCCCACCGTGAGCCCGGCCGCAAGGGCCGCGCCCGAGCCGCTGCTGGAGCCGCCCGGGATGTGATCGAGGTTCCAGGGATTGCGCGCGGGCGGGAAGCGATGACCCGGGAACTGGATGCCGAAGGCGAACTCGTGGGTGATCACCTTGCCGAGCATGACCATGCCGGCCTGCTGCAGGCGTGCCACGCACGTGCAGTCGAAGTCGGGCACCCAGTCGGCCAGCAGCGCGGAGCCGGCGGTGGTACGGATGCCGCGGGTCGCGTAGAGATCCTTGTAGGCGATGGGGATCCCGGCCAGCGGTCCCGCGTCGCCCCGCTTGAGCGCGGCCTCCGCGGCGCGGGCGTCGGCGAGCGCGCGCTCCGCGGTCACCGTCACGAACGAGGCGAGGCTCTTGTCGAGGCGCTCGATGCGGCCCAGCAGGTCGGTGACGTAGTCCACCGGGGACAGCTCGCGGCGGCGGAAGAGCCCGCCCAGCTCCCGGATGCCCGCGTAGCAGAGATCGTCGGCGCTCATGAGCCGCCCCCGCGCTTGGAATCGTTCTTGGGATCGAACGTGACCGCCGGCTCGACGGTCCGCACCGTGCGGCTGTCGAGGGCGCGGATCGGGCGGAGCGCGTTCGCCAGGAAGCCGCGCACCACCGAGAGGCGCGCCTCGGGGATCGGGAGACCGGCGAGGCGGGCGCGCTCCTTCACCTCGTCCAGCGTGACGTCAGCGGGTAGCTCGGCCATGAGAGTTCTCCTTGTGGGCGACGGGCCATAGAGTAGACGGCTCCGAGGGCGAGAGCAACACGTCGAGCGCTCGCCGACCTTGACATCCGGGCGGCCGATGACTTACACCGAGGCCCACGGGAGGAGTGCCCCATGCGCGATCGCTCGGCAGCGTCCCATTCCGTCGGCCGTCGGCAGTTCCTCACCCTCAGCGCGGCCGGCCTCGCCGCCGCGGGGCTGCCGCGGGCGGTCCGCGCGCAAGCCCGGCGCAGCGGAGAGCTGGTGGCCGGACTCTCCGAGCGCATGCTCACGCTCGATCCGGCCAATCACTACTCGATCTCCTCGACCTCGGTGCACCGGCACATGTTCGATCCGCTCGTGGACGTCACCAACGACTCGAAGTTCGTGCCCGCGCTGGCCGAGTCCTGGCGCGCGGTCAACAACACGACCTGGCGCTTCACCCTGCGTCGCGGCGTGACCTTCCACGACGGCACCCCCTTCAACGCCGACAGCGTCGTCTTCACCCTCCGGCGCGTGAAGGACAACACCAAGCTCATCAAGTCCTTCGTCTACCAGGACATCGAGTCGGTCGAAAAGGACGGCGACTACGGGGTCGTGGTCACCTCCAAGCGGCCCTTCGGCTCGCTGCCCGCACACCTCACCATGCTCGGCATGCTGCCCCCAGGCGCGGGCAAGAGCGAGGAGGCCTTCTTCCAGAAGCCGATCGGCACCGGGCCGTTCCGCTTCGTGTCGTGGACCCACGGCGACAACATCGTGCTGTCCGCCAATCCGAGCTACTGGAAGCCGTCACAACCGCGGGTCGAGAAGCTCACGTTCCGGTTCATCCCCGAGCTGTCCACCCGAGCGGCCGCCCTGCGCGCCGGGGAGATCCACGTCATCGACCGGGTCACGCCCGATCTGGTCGAGACGCTCAAGAGCAGCCGGGGCGTGAAGGTCTACGACGTCCCCGCGGTGGAGGCCCAGCGCTGGGTCTTCCAGCTCGCCAAGGAGCCGGTCAAGGACCAGCGGTTGCGCCAGGCCATCTCCCTGGCGATCGACCGCAATGCCATCATCAAGGATCTCCTGCTCGGCTACGCGCGGCCGGTGGACAGCCCGGTCCCGCCCGGTCTGATCGGACACACCAGCCTGCCCGCCAAGCCCTACGATCCCGAGAAGGCACGGCAGATCCTCAAGCAGGCCGGCTACTCCAACGTGACCCTCGACTTCGTGCTGATGAAGGACCTCTATCCCAAGCAACTCGAGATCAGCCAGGCGGTGGCGGCGATGCTCGGCGAGGTAGGGATCAAGGTCAACATCAAGAATCTCGAGATCGCGACGGCGCGGGAGCAGCGGACCGCGGGGACCTACGACATGTTCTTCTCCGGCTGGGCCCACATGCCGCACGATCCCGACTGGTACTTCGGCCAGTGGTTCACGAAAGCTGGCTCCGAGAAGCTGACCCGCTACAACAACCCGCGCGTCGAGCAGCTCATCGCGGAGGGGCGCGTGCCGGATCCCAAGGTCCGCCAGGCGAAGTACGAAGAGCTCGAGCGCATCCTGTGGGACGAAGACGCAGAGATCTGGCCGTACTACAGCGTCGCCATCTACGGGACCAGCGACCGCCTCCGGAACTTCGAGCCGCGCCGGGACTATTACGTCCTCCTGAGTGACGTCGCGATCGCGTAGCCGGTGACGCGCAGGCCGCAGGAGCGCGGGGGATGAAGGCTTACGTCCTCCGCCGGCTCTGGCAGTCCGCCCTCACCCTGGTCGGCGTGTCGCTGCTGGTCTTCGTCATCCTGCGGGTGCTGCCCGGCGACCCGGCCAAGATGTTGCTGCCCGAGGGCGCGCCCCAGTCGGCGGTGGACGAGCTCAACCGACACCTGGGCCTGCACGAGCCCCTCCACGTCCAGTACGGGCTGTTCGTGAAGAGCGTCTTCCGGGGCGACTTCGGCCAGTCCTTCCAGTACCGGGCCCCCGCCCTGCGCGTCGTCGTCGAGCGGCTGGGCGCAACCGTGCAGCTCGCGCTGGCCGCCATGCTGATCACCGTCCTCATCGGCGTGTCCCTCGGGATCGTGGCCGCGGTGCGCCGGGGCACCCGCTACGACTACGCGAGCACCGTGCTGGCGGTGCTCGGCCAGTCCCTGCCGAACTTCTGGCTCGGCATCATGCTGATCCTGCTCTTCGGCGTCGCGCTGCGCTGGCTCCCCACCTCCGGCTTCGAGAGCTGGCGTCATCTCATCCTGCCCGCGGTGACGCTGGCCGCCTTCCCGATGGCGCTGGTGGCACGGCTGACCCGCTCGAGCATGCTGGAGATCCTCGGGCGCGACTTCATCCGCACCGGCCGCGCCAAGGGTCTGGCCGAGCGCGCGGTGATCTTGCGGCACGCGCTGCGCAACGCGGCGGTGCCGCTGCTCACCGTGCTCGGGCTACAGATCGGCACCCTGCTCGGCGGCGCGGTCATCACCGAGTCGGTGTTCGCGTGGCCCGGCATGGGCAAGCTCGTGGTCGACGCGATCTTCTTCCGCGACTTCCCGGTAGTGCAGACCGTGCTGATCCTCTCCGCCACAATCTTCGTGGTCATCAACCTCCTGGTCGACCTGCTCTACACCGTGATCGACCCGCGGATCCGCTACTCGTGAGCCTCGCCGGGTCCGACGACACCTCCCGCGCGGGCCGGTTGAGCCCGATCGCCCTCGTCGGCGCGGCACTGCTGGTCATCGTGGCGCTCGCGAGCGTGCTGGCGCCCCTGCTGGTCTCGAGCGATCCGCTGAAGCCCTCGTTCAGCCGGCGCCTCGCCCCGCCCTGGGGGCTCGGCGGGACGCCGGCGCACGTGCTCGGTACCGACAACCTCGGGCGCGACATCCTCGCGCGGCTCCTCCACGGGGGCCGCACGTCCCTCGCCCTCGCCGCGACGTCGGTCGCCCTCGCGGCCGCGGTAGGCATCGTGGTCGGACTCGTGGCCGGCTCGGGCGGCGAGCGGATCGACGCCGTCCTCATGCGCGCGGCGGACGTGCAGCTGGCCTTCCCGGTCATCATGCTCGCGATCGCGATCGTGGCCGTGGTGGGCACCAGTCCCGCTGCGCTGGTCGGCGTGCTGGCCCTGAGCGGCTGGGTGCTCTACGCGCGCACGGTACGGGCCAGCGTGCTCACGATCCGGCGGCTCGAGTACGTGGAGGCGGCCTACACGCTCGGCGCCAGCGACCTGCGGATCATCGGCCGCCACATCCTGCCCAACACCCTGGGGCCGATCCTCGTCATCGGCTCGAGCCAGTTCGCGACCATGGTGCTGCTCGAGTCGGGCCTGAGCTTCCTCGGCATGGGCATCCAGGCGCCGCAGCCGTCGTGGGGGCTCATGCTGGCCGAGGGGCGCGACTATCTCTCGAACGCGTGGTGGCTCGCCACGATTCCCGGGCTCGCCATCTCGCTGGTCGTGCTCGGGGCGAATCTGCTCGGCGACGGGTTGAGGGACCTGTTGGATCCACGGGGAAGCGGCGCCTGAGCGGTCTACGCGCGGAGGAGCGAGGCGAAGCCCTCCATGCGGTCGAGGCTCTCGGAGAGGGTCTCGCTGCGGAAGTCGAAGATCAGCTCGCTGACCCCGAGGGCCGCGAAGGCGCCGATGTCATCGGCGATGGCCTGCGGGCTCCCCGAGAACGGCCGTCGCTCGCTGCCGCCGTCGACGCCCTGCGCCGCGTCGTAGAGAGGCGCCTTGTAGGAGATCGTCAGCGTCGATGGATCGCGCCGCTCGGCTTCGGTGAGGCGCCGAAGCTCGTCGAGCAGCACGCGCATCTCGGGAGGACGCAGCGGAGCGGCCGGGTTGGCGCCCACCGGATGCCAGCCGTCACCCAGGCGCGCCACCCGCCGGAGCGCCAGCTTGCTGTGGCCGCCGATCCAGATCGGCGGGTGCGGCTTCTGCACCGGATGCGGCAGGCAGTGGATCCGGTCGAAGCGATAGAACTCGCCGTGGAACGAGGCGGGATCCTCGGTCCACAGCGTCTTGAAGATGCGGAGGTACTCGTCGCTCACGGCGCCCCGGCGATCGAAGTCGGGCGCGTTGAGCGCCTGGAATTCCTCGCGCAGCCAGCCCACCCCGGCGCCCACCGTGACGCGCCCCCCCGACAGCACGTCGATGGTGGCGAGCGCCTTCGCGGTCACCACCGGGTTGCGGTGCGGCAGGATCATCACGCTGCTGATCAGCCGCAGGGTGCGGGTCTTGCCCGCGACGAAGGCCATCAGCGAGAGCTGCTCGAGCGCGTCGCCCTGGCCGGGGAAGGCCCCGCTCACCGTGTAGGGATAGCGCGACCGGATGGTGAGTGGGAACACCACGTGATCGGCGATGACCACCGAGGAGAAGCCGAGCGCTTCCCCGCGCGTGACCATCGCCTCGATCGCCTCCGGCCGCGCGGTCTCCCCGCGGGTCGGCAGGTAGAAGCCGTAGCGCACGCTCGCTCCTACTTGAAGCGCGGCATCACCTTCTTCGCCATCAGGTCGATCTGGGCGGGATCGTCGGTCACGGGCCCCAGCACCAGGTACTTGAGGCCCGCCTTCACCAGATCGTCGATCCGGGCGTTGATGTGATCGATGGAGCCGATCATGTAGGACTCCTGCAGGTGCTCGTACGTCCGGTGCGTGCCCATGGTCCGGATGAAGGGCGCCTTCGAGGCGGCCACCGCCTTGGCGTGACTCGCGGTGTCCACGAGGTGGATGAAGTTGCAGTGACCGAACGTCAGCTTCTTCGGATCGCGGCCGAGGCCCTTGGCATGCTGCTGCAGCAGGCCCCAGTCCCGCTTCACCCACTCCTGCGTCCCAGAGCAGCGCGAGAGCCAGTTGCCCGCCTTGACGATGCGGTCCATCACACTGGTCGCGATGACCGGCACGTCGTGCTCGTCGGGATCGGGGACGCGCGAGCCCCCCGACACCCAGATCTTCGGCATCCTGGGCGGGCGCGGATCGATGGTGACGTCGTCGAAGTGGTAGAACTTCCCGTGGTAGCTCACGTTCGGCTTGGTGAGCAGCAGCGTCACCGCCTCGATGATCTCGTCGGTCCGCTTGCCGCGCTCCTGGATGCGCGAGCCGGTCACCTCGTACTCGCGCGCGTACCAGCCGGGCCCCACCCCGAACACATAGCGATCGTTCGAGAGGTGGCAGAGCGTGGAGATCTCCTTGGCGAGCAGGACCGGGTGACGCACCGGCAGCACCAGGATGCCGGTCGCGATGTCCACCTTCGAGGTGAGCGCGGCCGCGTACGCGAGCGAGGAGAGCGGCTCCAGCCACGCGTTGCCGTAGAGGCCAGGCGCGGACAGGAGGTGGTCGATCACCCACACGTCGATGCCGTACTTCTCGCACTTGACGATGGAGTCGCGGATCCGACGCATGTTCTTCGGATCCGTCTTCTTGCCGCTCCACGCGTAGGTGGGAATCCACGCCCCGAACTTGAGCTTGGCCATGAGGTCTCCTTTCGAGTCGGGCAACACCCTAGGTGGGGGCACGGGCGATGTCAAGGCCGCTACGCGCCGGTGCTATACTCGGCGCGCCCGGCGACGTGATCCCCTCACGGAGGTGCGGCGATGAGACTCGAAACGTGGTGGTCGGGAGCGGCTCTCGCCGTGCTCGTGCTGACGGCGGCGGGTACGGTCGTCCTCGGAGCGTCCAGCGTGGTGCCCGCACAGCCGGCGAACAACCTGGTGGTGGGACTGGTCGCGGAGCCGGTCGCCCTCGATCCCGCGCAGGTGACCGATCTCAACTCGAACCGCGTCGGACGCCGCGTGGTGGAGACGCTGGTGGCCTTCGCGGACGAGTCCACCCAGATCGTCCCGGGTCTCGCCGAGTCGTGGACCATCTCGAAGGACGGGCTCTCGTATACGTTCAAGCTCCGCCGCGGCATCACCTTCCACGACGGCACGCCCTTCAACGCCCAGGCCGTGAAGTTCTCCATCGAGCGCCAGTTCAACCCCGAGCATCCGGCCAACAAGCTGGGCAAGTACCCGTTCGCGGCCTACTTCTTCGGCAACGTGCAGGCGGTCGAGGTGATGGACGACAGCACGGTGCGCTTCATCCTGAAGGAGCCGCGCGCCTCGTTCCTCGCGATCCTGACCGCGGGGGCAGCCTCCATCGTGAGCCCCACCGCCGCCTTGAAGTCGGGTCAGGACTATGCGGCGAATCCGGTCGGCACCGGGCCGTTCAAGTTCGCCACCTGGGATCGCGGCCAGCGCGTGGTGCTCGACAAGAACCCGAGCTACTGGCGCTTTCCGGTGAAGGTGGACCGCGTGATCTTCCGGCCTATCACGGAAGACCAGGCGCGGCTGACCGAGCTGCTCACCGGCGCTCTCGATCTGATCGTGGGCACCCCGCCCGACTTCGTCGCCCAGCTCGAGAACCATCCGAAGGTCACGCTGCACCGCCAGGTGGGCGCGCACGTCTGGTATCTCGGGTTCAACAACAGCAAGAAGCCCTTCGACGACAAGCGCGTCCGCCAGGCCCTGAACTACGCGGTCAACAAGGACGCGATCGTGCGCGACGTGCTCAAGGGTACCGGCGCCGTCTCCAAGGGCCCGGTACTCCCGGGCACGTGGGGCGACGACGCGACGCTCAAGCCCTTCCCGTATGATCCCGAGCGCGCGAAGAAGCTCCTGGCCGACGCCGGCCTCGCCTCGGGCTTCTCCACCACTCTGTGGGTCCCGGAGTCCGGGTCGGGCATGCAGTCGCCGGTGGCGATGAGCACGGTCATTCAGTCGAATCTCAAGGCGGTCGGCGTCAACGTGAGTCTCCAGACCATGGAGTGGGGCACCTTCCTGGCCAAGCTCCGCACCAAGGAGCAGGACATGTTCGCGCTTTCCTGGATGGCCGGCTCGGAGGATCCCGACCTGGTGATGTACCCGCTGCTCCACTCCAGCCAGTGGACACCGAGCGGCCCCAACCGGGCCATGTACAAGAACACCCGCTTCGACGAGATGCTCGCCCAGGCCCGGCTCACCACCGACCAGGGCAAGCGTGCCGAGCTCTACCGCGAGGCCCAGCGCCTCCTCCACGACGACCCGCCGTGGATCTTCATCGACCACGAGGTGCAGACCGCCGCGCACAGCAAGCGGGTCCAGGGCTTCAAGCTGCACCCGAGCTTCGACCTGCGCGTGGAGACGATCTCGCTCAAGTAGTCGGCGCGCCCGAGGCCCGGTGAGCCGCTACCTGCTCCGTCGCCTGCTGCTGCTGGTGCCGGTGCTGCTGGGCGTGTCGATCGTGGTGTTCCTCGTTCTGCACCTCTCGCCGGGCGATCCGGCCGAGATCATGCTGGGGCCCCAGGCCACCGCGGAGGACGTGGCCGGGCTGCGCGCGGCCCTCGGCCTCGACCAGCCGCTGCCCATCCAGTACGCGCACTGGATGGCGCACGTGCTGCAAGGCGACCTCGGCCGCTCCATCCGCATGCGCCAGCCGGTGTTGGGCGAGGTGCTCACTCGGTTCCGCGCCACCCTTCTCCTGACCGTAACCGCGCTCCTCCTTTCCACCCTCGGCGGAATCACCCTCGGCGTCATCTCGGCGACCTGGCCGCACTCGGTCGTGGATCGGCTCAGCACGCTGGGCTCGATCTTCGGGGCCAGCATGCCGAGCTTCTGGCTCGGCCTCGTCCTGATGGTGTGCTTCTCGCTCTGGCTCGGCTGGCTGCCGGCCTCCGGCATGTACGGCGCGCACGGAGCCGGCTCGGTCGCCGACCTGCTGAGCCACCTCGTGCTGCCCGCGGTCACCCTCGCCGCCGCGTCGATGACGATCATCGCCCGCCTGACCCGCTCCACCATGCTGGACATCCTGCGCCAGGATTTCGTGCGCACCGCGCGGGCCAAGGGGCTGGTGGAACGCGCCGTCGTGCTGCGTCACGCGCTCCGCAACGCGCTGATCCCCACCGTGACCGTGGTGGGGGTGCAGGCCGGCTACCTGCTGGGCGGCGCCATCTTCACCGAGACCGTATTCGCGTGGCCCGGCGTGGGCACCTTGATGGTCCAGGGCATCCTGGCCCGCGACTTCCCGCTCGTGCAGGGCTGCGTGCTCATCGTCGCCCTCGTCTTCGTGCTCTTCAACCTGGCGGTGGACCTGCTCTACGCCATGCTGGATCCTCGCATCCGTTACGAATGACTCCCGCCCAGAGCGAGCGCCGGGTCCGCCCGCGGCCGGGAAACCGACTCACCCTGGCCGCTCTCATCGTGCTCGCCGCCGCGGTGCTGGTGGCGCTGCTCGCTCCAGTGCTCCCCATCCTCGATCCCGACTCCGTGGATACCCCCAATCGGCTCAAGCCGCCCGGGACCCCCGGCCATCTGCTCGGCACCGACGAGTTCGGACGCGACATGCTGGCCCGTCTGGCGTGGGGGGCGCGCATCTCCCTGCTCGCCGGCGTGGGCACCGCGAGTGCCTCGATGCTCATGGGGGTGTTGCTGGGCCTGCACGCCGGCTACTGGGGTGGGCGCGTGGACATGATCGTGATGCGCCTGACCGACATCCTGATGGCGTTCCCGTACATCCTGCTCGCCATCGCGATCGTGGCTGGCCTCGGTCCCGGCCTCGCCAACGCGATGGTGGCCATCGCGATCGTGGGCTTCCCGATCTATGCGCGCCTCGTACGCGGCGTGGTGCTCTCGCTACGAGAGCGCGAGTTCGTGGAAGCGGCGCGCGCGCTCGGCAGCAGCGACCGCGTGATCCTGCGGCGTCACCTGCTGCCGCACCTCCTCGCTCCGGTGGTGGTGGCCTTCAGCCTCGACGTCGGAGCCAAGATCCTCGCCACCGCCGGGCTCAGCTTCCTGGGACTGGGCACGCAGCCGCCCACCGCCGACTGGGGAAGCATGCTGGCCACCGCGCGGACCTTCGTGATCCTGAGCCCGCACGTGGCGCTGCTCCCGGGGCTGGCAATCTTCCTGGTGGTCCTGGCGCTCAACATCCTGGGCGACGCGCTCCAGGACTACCTCGACCCCCGGCTGCGCCACGGGTGAGAGTCGGCCAGCGCAGACCGCCCGACCGCGGCCGACTAGAAGGAAGTGATCTTCAGGAGGACGAGGCCGAAGGCGCCGCGAGAGGACGTATCGGGGTACACCGAGTCGACGTAACGATCGTACCCGGCCTCGACCGACACGCTGGCCCGGGCTCCCAGGATCGTGCCGAGCCCGCACGCTATGCCACCGCTGACGCTCATGATGCGCCCATCCACAGTGCGGTCACTGGTCTGCGACGTGCTGTAGGCGCCGAGCGTCCACACGTTCCACCGCGACGCGACGGGGCTGTACATCAGCAGCATGGACAAGGTGTTGGTCTGGTACTGCCCCGACGACCCTTCGTAGCGATCGGTGCCGGTGCTGACCGACGGCATGAGGGTGACCGTCTTCATCGGCCGCAAGGTCAGCGTCAGATCGTGATAGAGCGAAGTCATTTCGCGATCCGCGCCCCCGAGATCGCGGCTGTAGCCGTAGGTCGACGAGCCGGAGAGGTCGAACCCCGGCTGCGAGTAGTAGACCGACGCGGCCAGGCTGTCGAAGCTCTGCCGCTCCACCGCGCGGGGCCGGCCCGATCCGGTCAGCCACGTGCGCTCCAGCTCTCCTCTCGCGTAGGTCAGACCGAAGATCGGCCATCCGCGCGGCGTGACCTGCGCGCCGATCGCGGTCTGCATCCGGTTCGTGCGCGGCACTGCCGGATTGTGGTCCACGTTGTCGGACAGGTCGGACTGGGAGAGCTTGAAGCGGAGCAGCCCGAGTCGCTGGGCCACCCAGACCTCGGTGCCCTCGCGGTCCCGCTGCGAGGCGGGCACCGACACGACCGGCTCCAGGCGCTTGCCGAACGAGCGGTACTCGGCGCCACCCTCGAGCCCGTTCAGCTCGGCCTTGAAGCCGAGCGAGATCGGCTCTTCCTGATCGTCCAGCCCGAGCGAGGCGGCCGCGGCGGGGCCATAGCCCAGTCCCGCGTCAGGCCGGGAGGCCATGAGCGTGCTCGGCAGGTAGGCCACCGTCCCGTACGCCGAGAGCTTCACCTCCTGCGGCGAGCCAGCGACGGCGCCGAAGCGCATCAGCTGCCACCGGTCGCTCCTGCCGAGGATGGCCCGCAAGTCCGTCGAGTCCGATCTGGTCGAGGTCCGCAGCGTGAGCAGGTTTGCCTCGATCGGCTCCGGCGTGTCGCGTAGCATCACCGCGCCCAGATCGCTGAGGCCCCCCGCGGGCATCACCTCCTCGCGGGACGGATCGTCCACGGACCGGCCCAGACGCGAGGCGATCAGCCAGGGCGGCAGGTCGGGCGGCCGGTCGTCAACGGAGGAGTCGACCGGCCACTGCGAGCCGCCGTGGGCCACGGCCACGGGCAGCGCGACGGCGATCGCCGCGAACGCGAGAACGATGAGAGGACGGATGAAAAACATGCACACCGTGCCTTCTACGTGAGTCGAGTCTACGGTGGCGGGAATTTTTCGACCAAGGTGGCCGCCACGCACGGCGGCGTAGCGCGTGACGTTCTGTGACGACGCGGCCGGTGGCCGCGCCGTTAGCGGACGAGGTGCTCGAGTGCCTCGGCGAGGAAGGCGAGCGACGGAGAGTCTGGAGCGCCGAGGCTGCTCGCGGCGATGGCGATGGCCGCCGCCGCGGTCATGAGCCAGAAGAAGCGGCTCATCGGCTGACGCGCTCCGTGCGACACGTCGGGATCACTGCGGTCGATCTCCTGGCCCGGGCCAGCGGCGGTGCATTGTCACCGATTCCGCTCCGGTCGACAAGGGCCGACCCACGCACCGCGCGCCGGGACGAGCATCCGCCGGCCCCTTGACTTCGTCGCCCCACCGCGATATCGGTGTCGGACCCCCCATTGTGGAAAGGTGCCCCAGAACCATGGACGAGCACGCGCTGCGAGAGTTGATCGCTCAGGTGAAGCAAGGCGGTCTCACGCGCCGCCGATTCGTCCAGGGCCTGGGCGCCTTCGGGATCGGCGCACCGATGGCCGGGCGCCTGCTGGGCGCCGCGGGCATCGCCCACGCGCAGGGGACCGAGCCGGAGTTCAACCCGACGCGCCGCGGCGGCGGGGGCACCCTCCGCATCCTCATGTGGGACGCCCCCACCCTGCTGCATCCCCACTTCGGCCGCGGCCTCCGCGACTTCGCGGTCCAGCGCATCTTCTACGAGCCGCTGGCCGCCCCCGCCGCCGACGGCACCTTCGTGCCGGTCCTGGCCGAGGAATTGCCGAGCCTCAAGGGGCGCACCCTGGCCAAGGACGGCAGCTGGGTGATCTGGCGCCTGAAGCGGGGCGTGGTCTGGCACGACGGCGCGCCGTTCAGCGCCGACGACGTCATCTTCAACTGGGAGTTCGCCCTTGACCCGGCCACCGCCGCGGGCACGAAGGCGGCCTACGAGGAGATCGCGCGCATCGAGCGGCTCGACCAGTACACGATCAAGCTCTTCTTCAAGAAGCCGCAGCCCTTCTGGGCCAGCGCCTTCACCGGCGGGGGTCTGCTGCCGCGCCACCTCTTCCAGGCGGTCAAGGGCGCGGGCGCGCGGGAGGCCATCGGCATGCTGGCCGCGGTGGGCACCGGCCCGTACAAGCTGGTCGAGTTCCGGCCCGGCGACTTCATCCGCGCCGAGATCCACTCGCAGTACCACGTGGCCAACCGTCCTTACTTCGACCGCCTGGACATCAAGTGCGGCGGGGACTCGGTGGGCGCGGCCCGCGCGGTCATGCAGACCGGCGAGTACGACTTCGCCCACTACGTGCTGATCGAGGAGGAGGTGCTCCGGCGCATCGAGCAGGGCGGTAAGGGCCGGGTGCTGGCCATCCCGAGCAGCGGGGTGAGCTTCCTCCAGTGCAACCAGACCGATCCCTCCCGCGAGGTGGATGGCGAGCGCTCGAGCATCAAGGCGCCGCACCCCTTCATGAGCGACCCACCGGTGCGTACCGCGCTCAGCCTGCTGGTGGACCGGGTGTCGATCCAGGATCACCTGGTGGGGCGCACCGGCCAGATCACCGCCAACTTCCTGAACGCGCCCGATCGCTTCCGCTCCCGCAGCACCACGTGGGAGTTCAGCGTCGAGAAGGCCAACGACCTCCTCGAGCAGGCGGGCTACACGCGAGCCGCCGACGGCGTGCGGGCCAAGAGCGGGCGCCGGCTGCGCATGCTGTTCCAGGCCGCGGCCAACTCCACGGTGCAGAAGATCCAGGCGGTGGTAAAGCAGGCCGCCGCGCGGGCCGGCATCGAGATGGAGGTGAAGGCGATCCCGGCCTCGGTGTTCTTCTCGGCCGACGTGACCAACGTGGACACCAACGTCCGCTTCCACGCCGATCTCCAGACGTACACCGTGTTCACCGGCCTCGATCCCCAGCTGTTCATGGCCCAGTTCGCGTCGTGGGAGATCCCCACGAAGGAGAACGCCTGGACCGGCCGCAACATCGCGCGCTGGCGCAACCCCGAGTTCGACCGCCTCTGGCGGAAAGCGGATGTCGAGATGGACCCGGTCAAGCGGGCCGCGCTCTTCATCAAGATGAACGACCTCGTGGTGCAGACCGCAGTGGTGATCCCGGTGACGTGGCGCAACGTGGTTCACGCCGCCGCGAACAGCCTCGCCGGGATCGAGCTGAACTCGTGGGACTCGATCTTCGGGCGGATCGCGTACTGGTATCGCCAGGGGGCTCCCACGCAGGGATAGACCAGGCGCCCCTCTCACCCTGCCTGTCCCCGGGATGCTCGCCTGGGGCGAGAAGTCGAGAGTCTAGAGGTCCTTCACCTCGACGGTCTGGCCGGTGGTGGCGCTGCGGGTCACCGCATCGGTGAACTCCATGTAGCGAACCCCGTCCTCGAAGCCGGTCCGCGTGATCTTCTCGCGCCCGCGGATCGCGTTGACGAATTCCTCCTCGACCCGCCAGCCGATCCGCGTCTTCGGGGCGACCGGGAGCTCCTTCAGCGCCCCCTCGCCCCGACGGCCGCCCGAGAGCCGCAGCGCATCCGCCTCGAGGCGCACGGTGCCCTCGCTGCCGAAGAGCCACGCCTCCGGCGAGGGAGCCAGCGCGGTGATCGAGCTGAAGCGCAGGTGGCCGACCGCGCCCCGCCGGAACTGGACCAGGATGTCCACGTGATCCGGCACCCGGATCTCGTGGGCGCCGCCCGCGGCATCCTTGCGGCGCGGGACCGCGATCTTGGTCATCGCGGTCACCCGCTGGGCGGGACCAAGCCAGCGCATCATGGCCTCGTACCAGATGCCCATGTTGAGGATGTTGTGCCCGCTCAGCGTGATGTCCTGCCGCCAGTGGATCGGCGCGTCCGGCTCGACGAAGCGGCCCTGCGCGGCCTGCAGCTCCACCGCGAGCACCTCGCCCAGGAAGCCCTCCGCGATGAGGGATTGGATGGTCGCGTCGACTTCCAGGGTGTGCGGCGCGGGCACGAGCTGGGCGATCAGGCTCGGGGCCTTGCGCGAGGCCTCCAGCATGCGCCGCCCCTCCGCCGCGTTCATGGCCATGCGCGCCTCGCAGAGCACGTGCTTGCCCTGACCGAGCGCGGAGACGGTCATCTCCGCGTGCATGTAGGGCCAGGTCCCGATGCAGACCGCGTCGATGTCCGGCGCGTTCACGATCTCCTGCCAGCTGCCGTGGACCCGCCCGATGCCGAACTCGCGGGCAACCTTCTCCCCCGACTCCTTGGACCGATTCGCCACCGCCACCAGCTCGACGCCGGGCTGGGTCTTCAACTTCGGGATGTGATGCTTGCGCGTGTTGGCGCCGGCCCCGATGAAGCCGACGCGGATGGCCTTGTCCGTCATGACGTGCCTCCGGCCTGCTGGATGCAGGTGTCGAGAAGTTCGAGCGCGGCGCGGGTGAAGGCCCACATGTTGGCCTCGCGGTCGGCGCGGCCCGTCTCGAGCGTGCGCGCGGCCTCGATCGCGCCCGCGACCGCGAAGCAGGAGTGCCCGGCCGCGTCGCCGTAGCGGTTGCCGGTCGGCCCCGCCGCGCCCGTCTCGGCAAGCGCCCACGTGGTGCCGAGCCGCTCGCGGATGGTCTTCGCGTTCAACCGGGCCGCCGCCTCGGTGCTGGACCGGATGCCGCGCACCGCCTCGTCGGGCAGCTGGAGCAGACCGCGCCGCGCGGCCTGCGTGTAGATGACGCCGCCGCCGACGAAGTACGCGGACGCGCCGGGAATGGCCAGCAGCGCGGCGGAGATCAGCCCGCCGGTCGAGGACTCCGAGACCGCGACCGTCTCGCGGCGCGCCATGAGGCGCGCGGCGACGGAGGCCGCGAGCGATGTGAGAAGGTCCGGCACGGCGGGAGGATAGCACGTCGCGCCGGCGCGGAGCAGGCAGCCCAATTTTCGGCGTGATAGACTCGGCGCGGCATGATCCCGCTGTCGGTGTACCTCCCGTTCAACATGGATTGCCTGCGTGGCGACTTCGCGCCGGCCAAGCGCGGCGGCGGTCCGCCGGCCGGCAGGGCCCGCTGGATCATCGTGCAGGATCAAAAGCTGATGGTGGTTCCGGACGGCGACAGCTTCCACCTGCCCGCTGGCGAAGCGCCTGGAGAGCCGCCGCGTGGAATGACCGGGCTCGGCACGCGTCACTGGCTCGGAACGTGGGCAGGCGAGCCGTGCTGGGTCGCCGCGCTGCCGAAAGAAGTCTCTGCGCCCGAGGGGCTGCGCGCCGAGACGCTCGTGCCGATGCAGGGCACGCGGCTGCCCGACGACCTGCTCACCCTGGGCGGCATGGCCATGCAGCTACTCTGGTGGGAATCGACCAGTGGCCACTGCCCCCGCTGTGGGGCGGTGACCGGACGGCTCGAGGGCGAGTGGGGCAAGCGCTGCGACGAGTGCCGCTACGAGCACTACCCGCACCTGCATCCCGCGGTGATCGTGCTGGTGCGCGACGGGGACCGCGTGCTGCTCGCCCGCAAGGCGATCTGGGCGCCGGGACGCTATGCGCTAGTGGCGGGTTTCGTGGACAACGGCGAGTCGCTCGAAGGCTGCGTGGCTCGCGAGGTGAAGGAGGAGGTCGGCGTCGACGTCAAAAACGTCCAGTACGTGGGCAGCCAGAACTGGCCGTTTCCCAGTCAGATCATGATCGGCTTCGTCGCCGAGTACGCGGGGGGCGAGATCACGATCGACCGCGAGGAGTTGGAGGACGCGCGGTGGTTTCCGCGCACCGAGATGCCGGTGGGCCCGGCCCGCCATTCCATCGCGGGGTGGATCATCCGGAACTTCGCGGGCAATGTGGCAACGTAGCACCTGACGGTCGAGGAGCACATGCGCGACGAGCAGAGCATCGAGACCGAGGCCACCGAGCTGCTGAGGACCCTGATCCGCAACAAGTGCGTCAACGACGGCACGGTGGCGTCGGGGCAGGAGACGCGCAGCGTCGCGGCGCTGGAGACGTACTTCAACGGCGCGGGCGTGGCGTGCGAGCGCTACACCTCCGAGCCGGGCCGCGAGAGCCTCATCGCGCGGATCGAGGGCTCGGACCCCAAGGCGCCGCGTCTGCTCCTGATGGGCCACACCGACGTGGTGCCGGTGAGCCCGGAGGGCTGGCAGCGCGATCCGTTCGGAGGCGAGCTGGTGGACGGCGTGGTGTGGGGGCGCGGGGCGATCGACATGCTCAACCTCACCACCACGATGGCAGTCGCCACGCGCCGCCTCGCCCGCGACGGCTTCCGGCCCCGCGGCACCCTCATCTACGTGGCGGTGGCCGACGAGGAGGCGGGCGGCAACTACGGCGCCGGCTACCTGGTGGACCGGCGGCCCGAGATGGTGAAGGCCGACTACGTCATCACCGAGAGCGGCGGCGTGCCGATCCCCACCAGCAAGGGCCACGTTCTCGGCGTCACCGTCGGGGAGAAGGGCGCGAACTGGCGGCACCTCACGGT
>DATFWA010000040.1:0-10688 GCA_035259825.1 Candidatus Methylomirabilota bacterium
GCCGATGTAGGTCGGCATGTCGAGACCAAGCCCGCCGTACGCGGTGGGAATGCTCGAGGCCAGCACGCCATCCCGAGCGAGCACGCGCCACTAGTCGATCGGGTTGGCGCCCGCCGCATCGTACTCCGCCGCGCGCGGGGCGATCGACTCGCGGGTCAGCCGGGCGACCCGGTCGAGAATGGCGTGCTGGACCGACGCGGGCATCGAGGCTAGCCCATGCCTCCGACCGGCTGCCGGTTGGCGGTGACACAGCGGCAGGTACCGGCCTGGTGCAGCTCGATCATGTTGCCGAACGGGTCGTACATGAAGATCTGCTGCGACTCCGGGCCGACCACCCCGCGGGTCACCCAGTGCTCCACCCCCATCCGCTCCAGCTCGGCCTTGGCCTCCTGGATGTCAGGCACCGCGAGGGCCACGTGTGGGCGCGACGGATCCTTGTCCGGGCCCTGGGCGAACTTGGACTGGCCCTCCACGCCCATGAGATGGATCTGCGCGGTCCCGCCCACGTCCATCCAGAAGCCGTCGATGGTCGGGATGACCGGGCGTCCCTGATCGGCGCTCAGCCCGAGCACGTCGTGGTAGAAACCGTAGGCCTTCTTGACGTCGGCGGGCGACGGCCCGACGCGGATGCCGTGATGATGCAGCTCAAGCACTTTGACGGCCATGGATGCCTCCTGTGAGCGTGCCCCAGATCCCCTTGGGGAGGAAGAGGACGAACGCCGAGAAGATCGCGCCGATGACGAGGGGCCATGACTCGAGCACGAGGCTCAACCGCTCCTCCAGCACCAGGAACGTGGCGGCGCCGACGAAAGGACCGAAGAAGGTCCCGGAGCCGCCGAGGAGCGTCATGATGACCACCTGGCCCGAGGTGGTCCAGTAGAGCGACTCGACCGGCACCACGGTGAGCCGTAGCGCGTCGAGGGATCCCGCCAGCCCGGCGAAGCAGGCGGAAAAGACGAACGAGAGATGCTTGACCCGGTTGACGTCGTAGCCGCACGCTTCCGCGCGGCTGCTGTTCTCGCGGATCGCCTGCAGCACCGCCCCGAACGGCGAGTCGAGGATGCGCTTGAGCGCGAGCACCGCGAGGCCCACCAGGACGTAGGCGAAGTAATAGAAGGCGATCGTCGTGTCGATCTGGTAGCGCCAAGGCCCCAGGCCCAGCGCGAGCTGCGGGATGCCTCGCAGACCGTCGTCGCCGCCGGTCCAGTCGGACAGATGGAAGCCGATGAAGTAAAGCAGCTGGGCGAAGGCCAGGGTGAGCATCGCGAAGTAGATACCGCGTCGACGGAGGCAGAAGAAGCCGATGACCAGGCCGCCCAGCGCGGCGAGCAGGAAGCCCGAGATGAGGCCGAGCCAGAGCGAGCCGACGTGCAGCTTGGCGAGAGCGATGCCGCAGCCATACGCGCCGAGCCCATAGTAGGCGGCGTGGCCGAACGACAAGAGGCCGGTGTAGCCGTAGAGCAGGTTGAAGCCCATGGCGAGCAGGCCGAAGATGAGCACCTGGGTCGCCATGGTGCGGTTGGGCACGATGAAGGGGAAGACAACGAAGAAGATCCAGAAGGCGAGCACCGGATGCGTGGCAATCCTGGCCGCGATCGCGCGGAGCGCGCTCATTCGGCTAGCCCCGCCTCGCCGAAGAGACCGCTGGGCCGTACCAGGAGGATGACCGCCATCACCATGAAGACCATGATATCGGCGGCCTTGGGGATGAACAGCGTGGTCAGACCCACCACCTGACCGATGAGCAGCCCGGCCACCACCGCGCCGAGCAGGCTGCCCATGCCGCCGACCACGATCACCACGAAGGACTCGATGACCATGGTCACGCCCATCTCGGCGTAGGCCCCGCGCATGGGCCCAGCGAGGATGCCGGCCAGTCCCGCGAGCGCGGTGCCGATGCCGAAGACGACGAGCCAGACCCGCGAGAGGTCGATGCCGAGCGCGCGCACCATCAGCGGATCACGCGAGCCGGCGCGGATGATGAGCCCGATGTTGGTGCGGCCGAGGAAGAAGTAGAGGCCGACGAGCACCGCCACCGTGATCCCGATCAGGAAGAGCCGGTACGCCGGGAAGGACATGAAGCCCAGGTTGACCGCGCCGGCCAGCGCCCGAGGCGGATCGAGGGTGAGCCCGATCTTGCCCCAGAGCACCTTCACGCCCTCGACCAGGATCAGCGAGAGACCGAAGGTGAGCAGCAGCGGATCGTCGGGCGATCGACCATAGAGCCGGCGGATGAGGAAGCGCTCCATCAAGAGCCCGAGGGCACCCACCATGAGGGGCGCCACGATGAGCGCCACCCAGAAGCTCTTGGTGTAGGACAGGAGGAACACGCCGAAGTACGCGCCCAGCATGAACAGGGCGCCGTGAGCGAAATTCACGACCGCCATCAGCCCGAAGATCAGGGACAGACCGATGGCGAGGAGAACGTAGATCATTCCCAGCACGAGGCCAGTGAAGACCTGGGCCAGAAGGGTGGACAGCTCGGGCACGAGCCTAGGCTAGGCCCTTCTCCTTGCAGGTGCGGTCCAGCTCCTCGCTGGCCGGAATCTTGGTCACGATCTCGGCCAGCCCCCACTCGCCCCGGGTCTTACCCGGCTCGCGACCCTTCACGATCCAGAGATCCTGGAACGACTTGTTGTCGCACGTCCGCCACCACTGCTTGCCCTTGTAGTGGTCGTAGGTGGCGTTCTTCCGCAGGGCGTCCGCCACCGCCTCGGAATCGAAGGATTTGGCCAGGGTGCAGCCGCGCGCGATCTCCATGACCCCGCTGAAGGCGTAAGCCCCATAGTCGCCCGGCGGGGCGTTGTACTTCTTCTGGTACACCTCGACGTACTTCTTGGCCGACGGGACGGTGTCCGCGAGCTCCCAGTAGAAGCTGGTGCCGCCGTAGATGTCCGCGTAGAGATCGGGGCCGCCCTCCTTGAGTTGTGGCAGCCAGTGCAGGGGCTGGGCGATGCGCATGCTCTTCTTCATGCCGTAACTCTGCACCTGCTTGAGGAACGCGATGTTGTCCGCGCCTGGGGTCATCGAGACCAGCACCTCGGGCTTCGCGGCCTGGATCTTCGGCAGGTGCGCGGAGAACTCGGCGCTGCCGAGCGGATAGGGCGTCGACCCGAGCACGGTGCCGCCCTGCTTGCCCAGCACGTCCTGGAGCACCATGTTGTTCTGCTTGCCCCACGCGTAATCGGCGTAGATGATCCACCACTTCTTGCCGAGGTTCTGGGCGACCCAGTTGCCGACCGCGCGGCTCGTGATGGTGGGATTGAGAGCCTCGTGGAAGGTCAGCGGACTCGTATCCGGTTTGGCGCTGATCTCGTCCGACTGGCTCACCGAGATGAAGAGAACCTTGGATTTCTTGGTCTGCTCATTGATGGCCATCTGCACATGCGCGGCCAGGCCACCCACGATGAACTGCACCTTGTCGTTCTCGATCAGCTCCTTGGTGCGCTGCGCCCCGACCGCCGGCTTCAGCTGGTCGTCGCGGAAGAGCACCTCGACTTTGCGACCGAGTACGCCACCTTGAGCGTTCAGCTCTTCCATCGCAAGGGTGGCGCCGCGCTGCTGGTCGGCCGCCAGCGCGCCGAAGGGGCCGGTGAGCGGCAGCGGGAAGCCGATGCGCAGGGGTTCTGTGCTCTGGGCGCGCAGGATGGCCGGGAAGGACAGGGCTGCGGCACCGGCCGCGGTGGTTGCCAGGAATGTGCGCCGATCCATGGATGTTGCCTCCTCTTCGTCGAGTGAGCGTACCTCCGGGGGGGAGCGGTCGCCGGTATCATAGGAGTGCGGTCCGGGCGTGTCAATCGTGTTGAGATGCCGCACCTTTGCGCAGATTCGTCGGGCCCCGACTCAAGCGCCCGAGCGGGGTGTGGCGGATCAGCGCGCCGCGGGCTCGATCGGCTCGTTGAACCGGAGCCGGTTGCCGAAGGGGTCGATCACCTCCATCACCCGGGCGTTCCACGGCGCGGTCTCGATGCCCGGCCGCATGAACCGGTAGCCCTTCGCGGTGATCTCGCGGTGGTAGTCGTCGAGGCCGGCGGTCTGCACCGTCACCGTCGAGCCCGGACAGCAATCGCCGTGATGCTCGCTCAGGTGCAGCACGAGACCATCGCGCGAGACCTGCATGTAGACCGGAGCCGTTTCGTCGAAGCGGGCCTCCCAGTCCACCGTGAAGCCGAGGAAGCCCACGTAGAACTCCCGGGCTTTCTCGATGTCGAAGATGCGGAAGATCGGGATGGCCCGGAACGTGGGCGGCATCGGAATCAGTCACCCGAAGGGGCCAGGCAGTCCGGGAGCGCCTGGGGGCTCTCGCAGAGCATGTCGGCGCCCGCGTCCGCCAGCTCGCCCGGCTCGCCGTAGCCCCACAGCGCGCCGATCGACCGGATGCCGTTGATCTTCGCGGCCACGATGTCGCTGGCCCGGTCGCCGACCATCACCGCCGCCTCGGGCCGGATGACGCCCGATTCGATCAGGTGCGCGAGCAAGTCGATCTTGGCGTCGAAGCGGCCGCCCGGCTCGGCGCCGTACACGCCGGTGAAATGCCGCGCCAGCGCGAAGTGCTCCACGATGCGGGTGGCGGTGTGCCGCATCTTGGCGGTGGCCACCGCCATCGGGTGGCCCCGCCGCGCGATCGCGTCGAGCATCGCGGGGACGGCGTCGTAGATGCGGTTCTCGAAAAGCCCGACCGCCTCGTAGCGGGTGCGGTAGTGCCCGACCGCGGTCTCGACGAGCGCGGTGTCCGTCGTGCCGAGCAGGGTCGACAGCGTGCCACGGAGCGGCGGTCCGATGTAGATGGCGAGCGCCTCGTCGTCGGGACAGGCGTGGCCCAGCTGATCGAGCGCGTGCCGGATGCACGCGGTGATGCCCGCGCGGGAGTCGGTCAAGGTGCCGTCGAGGTCGAACAGCACGGTCGGCAGGGAGCGCATCGGGCGAGGGCTAGCCGGCGTCGATCGAGATCTCCGTCTTCACGGAGTTGGCGATGAAGCACTGCTCGTGGGCCAGGTGATGGAGGTGGTCGATCTCCTCCGTGCTTGGGCGCTTCTCACCGCCGTAGGCGATGCGGGGGCGCAGCGTCACCTGGCTCACCCAGAACGCGCCGCGCTCGTTCTTGCGCAGCACCCCGACCGCGTCGTCCTCGTATCGCTCGACCACGAAGCCCGCCTTCATGGCCACGTAGAGGAACGTGAGCATGTGGCAGCTCGCGATCGCGGCCACGAAGGCCTCCTCGGGATCGACGCCGGCCGGGTTGGAGTAGGGAGCCGGGATCACCGAAGGGGAGGGCGAGGCTGCGACGGTGGCGCCGCCGTCGAACGTCCAGGTGTGCTCGCGCGAGTAGCGGCCCTGGAGAAAGCCGTCGCCTTCGAGAGCCCAGCGGATGGTGGCCTTGTGTGAAGCCATCAGTCTGAGTGTGCCACCGTTCGTCCGGCGTGCCCAGCCGGGCGTCGGCTCCCGCGCCGGGCGCTACCAGTCACCCGCGTACTGGGTGCGATGCGGAGCGGTCTGCGTCAGGAGCCGGGCGCGACGCAGCTCCACCAGCTGACGCGTGTGGAGCAGGTCGTGCGCGGCCCACGAGGCGAGCAGGTCTCCCGCGGTGATGGGACCGAACGACGCCTGGTACTCGCGGCTCCAGTCGGGCGCGACGAGGCCGTCGAGCCAGGCCAGCGAGCGCTCACGCTCGATCAGGAATCCCTGGAGCGCCTCCGCGAGCACCCGCTCGTTGTAGCGACGCGCGGTGACCCAGCCGCCCGGATCGATCGGAGTCCACGTCTCCTGGGGCCGATGCAGGACGATGTCGAGCCGGGGCCGGAAGTCCTCGCGCTCCTCGTCGTGGAGATGGCAGACCACCTCGAGCAATGACCAGGCGTCGGGCGCCGGTCGCTGCCTGGCTTCTTCCGCGCTCACTCCCGCCGCCAGCGCCACGATGGTCTCCGCGCCCTGGGCCAGCTCGCGGCGGACGAGATCGAGACGCACCTCCGGATGGCTCAGGCCGCCACCCGGCGGCTGGGCAGCCACACCCGGAAGGTGGCGCCGCCGCGCGGGTGGTTCTCGGCCGAGATCTCCCCGCCGTGCGCCTCGACGATCGAGCGGCTGATCGTGAGGCCCATGCCGAGGCCGTCGGACTTCGTGGTGAAGAACGGCTCGAAGAGCCGTGAGAGCAGGTCCTCCGCGATGCCCTTGCCACTGTCGTGGACGCCGAACTCCACGTGACCGTCGTGGGCAGCGGTCCACATCGTGACCTTGCGCGCCGTGCCCGCTCCGTTCGCCGCCGCGGTGATGCCGTTCGCGAGCAGGTTCAGCATCACCTGCTGGAGCTGGACCGGATCGCCCAGGGCGGCAGGCAGCGCCAACGCAGGACGCAGCTCGATCGTGACGTTGCGCAGCAGCGCGTCGTTGCTGATCAGGGCGACGACGTTCCTGGCCAGATCGTTGAGGTCGACCGGCTCCAGCTCGGCGGGCTCCTTGCGGAGCAGCCGGCGGACGCGGTGGATCACCTCGCCGGCCCGCCGATCGTCCTCGATGATGTCGTGGAGACACGCCCGCAGCTCGGCCAGGTCGGGAGGCGCGAGGGCGAGGAAGCGCTCGGCGGCCTGCGCGTTGGTGAGGATGGCCGCGAGAGGCTGATTCAGCTCGTGCGCGAACGAGGACGCCAGCTCGCCCATGGCCGCGACCCGGTCCATGTGGGCCATCTCGTCGAGATGACGCTTGGCCCGGGCCTCGGCCCGCTTGCGCGCGGTGATCTCGAGATGCGTGATGGCCGCGCCGGCGGCCGGCTGCTGGAGCCGGCGCACGCGGATCTCGAACCAGCGGTCCTCGCCGGCCTGCCGCAAGGGGTACTCGAGCGCGCCTTCCCGCTGCTGGCCGTCCAGGACGGAGGTGACCAGCGTCACGATGGACGACGCGTTCGGGTCGCCATCGGCGATCAACACGCGACAGGTGTCCAGGTAGCTGACTCCCATGGGCACCGCGGTCAGCGGTAGGGTCGCGACCGCCCAGGCCTCGTTGACCCGCACGATGCGGCCGTCGCCGTCGATGATGGCGGTCTCGCCCGGAGGCGCCGCGAGGACGGCCCGGGTGAACGCCTCGCTGGTCTCGAGCGCGGTCGCGGCCTGCTGGCGGGCCAGCACGCCCGCGAAGGGCTCGGCGAGCATCTGCAGGCGGCGCACCATATCTCTGGGCCACGTCCGCGGCTCGCGGACGGTCACGCACATCAACGCCCCCAGCATGTGCCGGCCGAGGGAGAGCGGAACCACGATCAAGGATTGCACGCCGATCTTCTCGAGGCCCCGTCGGTCGCAGTCGGCCTCCGCGGGCAGTTCGTCCAGGCTCGACAGGCTGTAGACGTCCCCGGCCTCCCAGAGCCGCCGCAAGAACGGAAACGCCTCGAGCATGAGCACCGACGGCGGCCCCTCGGTGCCCGATGCCGTCCACGTGTGCGCCGGAACGAGCGACCGAGTGCTCGGCGAGACTTCCCAGAGCGTCACCCGGTCCACGCCGAGGAAGGTCCCGATCCGACGCAGCGCGTTCTGGATGTGCTCGTCGAAGCCGACCACCGCCTGGCTTCCGATCAGCGTCGAGACCTCGGAGAGCAGCATCTCGAAGCGGAGACGCTCGGCCAGATCCGCCTGGGCCCGGCGGCGCCGCTGACGCTCGAACAGCAGGCCGGCGATCAGGGCCGACTGCGCGGCGAGCAGGGCGACCGCGACCGCGACGTGCCACCGGTACTGGGCCCAGAGCGTCGGGCTGCGGTACAGCACCCGGCTCCCCACGGGCAGGCGCGACTCGTCGAGATGCCAGCGGCGAAGCTGACGCCAGTCAAAGATGGGCACGCTGGAGGCCAGGCTGCGCACCGGCCCCTCGGGCATCGGCCCCCCGCGGAGGAGCCGCAGGGTGAGCGCGCCCACCTCCTGCCCCATCTGCTCGTAGGCCACCACCGACCCGCCCACCGTGCCGCCGCCGATCTGCGTCCCGAACACGGTGAAGACCGGCCCGCGGGAACCTTCGGACACGGGCTGCTTGCTCTCGGCCCCGAAGAAGCGTCGCCCGCTGCTGTCGGCGAGGACGCTCGACGACAGCACGATCGTGTCCTCCGGGAGCGTGGCGAGCCGGGCCAGCATGGTCTCGATGGGCAGTCCCGTCAGATCGATGAGGTCGAGCCAGTCGCGGTAGGCCGCCACCGCCTGCCGGGCGCGGTCGTTGTTCCGCTGATCGCGGGCGTGCGCGCCGCCGATCAGGGCGACGCGTCGGGTTCCCGGCAGCAGATCGAGGGCGGCCTGGAGGGTGCCCTCGAAGTCGAATCGGATGGTGACCGCATGCATGCCTGGGAGCAAGCGGAGACCGGCCACGGTGCGCTCCTCCACGTCGCACGCGACGACCGGGACGCCCGGCCACAGGCTGTCCCGGGATCGAAGCAGGAAGTGGAGGGCCTCGGGTCCCACCGAGAGAATGGCGTCGAACGACCGGGCGTGCTTGAGCCGGAGGATCTCGCGCAGATGGTTCTCCTCGTCCGTCAGGTTGAATCGCGCGAGATCGACGTGCTCCGTCTCCACGGTGATCCGGATCGGCTGGTCCGCCACCAGGGCGGCCCGCGCGGCGGAGGCCACCAGCGTCGAGGCGGGCTGGCCGACCGGGCCGCCGATCAGGAGCAAGATCGCCTTGCGGTCGGTGTCGATCTCGGCGGCCCCGGCCGGCGCGGCCAGCGTCGCGAGGACGAGCACGGCGAGGGGCAGGACGCGCGAGGTCACGAGCCGGCTCCCGTCAGGGGCGGACGGTCGTCACGATCGAGCCGGGCCGCGGCCGTCCGTCCCGGGCAGGGTCACGCACATCGTGATGCCGCCCTCCGGGTTGCGTGTCGCCCGGATCTCGCCCCCGTGGGCCCGCACGATCGTGCGGCTGATAGACAGGCCCATGCCCAGGCCCTCCGCCTTCGTGGTGAAGAATGGCTCGAACATCCGCTCCAACGACTCCTCGGACAGCACCGGTCCGGTGTCCGAGACGAGCAGCTCGAGGCCGACCGGGCACGGGCGCATGAGGACGTGCAGCTCGTGGGGGCTCGGCGCGCCGGCCATCGCGTCGTAAGCGTTCATGAAGAGGTTCAGGACGACCTGCTGCAGCTGCACGCGATCGCCGGTGACCATGGGCACGACCGGGCTGACCTCGACCCGCACCGCGATGGACTTGGCGATCGCGTCGCTGCGCAGGAGGGTGACGACCTCGCCGACCACACCGCGCATGTCGACCGCCACCGGCTGGGCCTCGCTGCGCTTGAGCAGGCCGCGCAGTCCCCGGATCACGTCGCCACCCCGCTTGCCGTCCTTGGCGATGTCGTCGAGGATCTCGTGCAGCTCGGCCAGGTCCGGGTTCCCTCGGTCGAGCAGCCGCTGCGCCGCCTGCGCATTGCTGACGATCGCGGTGAGGGGCTGGTTGAGCTCGTGTCCGATCGAGCCGGCCAGCTCGCCGACCGCGAGCACCCGGGCCGCGTGGGCGAGGCTCTGCCGGTGCTGCTGCGCCTCCAGCTCGTTGCGCTTGCGTCGGGTGATGTCATGATGCGTGATGACGGCGCCGCCCGCCGGACGCTCTAGCGGCACGGCGAGCATCTCGGACCACCCGCTCTCCGAGCCGCGGGGCCAGACGTACTCGATCGAGAAGCCGCGGCTGGTCCCGGCCAGCAGCGTCTGCAGGCCCTCGAGCGCGACCTGGCCCTCCTGGATGCCCAGCTCGGCCACCCCGCGGCAGGCCTCGAGGTAGTTGCCGCCCACGAGCAGCTCCGGCAGAAGCGCGCCCGCGTGGGCCCGGGCCTTACTGGACCAGCTATCGTTGACCCGGAGGATGGTCCCGGTCCGATCGATCACCGCGACCGCGCCCGAGAGCGACGCGAGCACTGCCTGGTTGAGGATCTCGCCCTCGCGGGCTTCGCTGTCCGCCCGCTGACGCATCACCGAGGCAGTCAGGATCTCGCCGAGCAGCCGGAGACGCTCCAGGATGCTGACGGACCATGGGCGCTCGGTGCGGAGGGTCGACAGGCCCAACAAGCCGATGTGGGTGCCGGCGGTCGCGAGGGGCACCATCACCGCCGAGCGGATGCCGAGCCGTCGATACGCCACGCGGTCGGGGGCCGCCTCGTCGGGGAGGTCGTCGACGCGCGCGAAGTGCACGACCTGGCCGCCGAGGACCCGCTTTCGCGACCACGGGAAGTCATCGTTGAGGAACTGGGCCGGCGGCGGCCCGAACCCCGGCCGGAACACCGAGTTGGTGAGCTCGACCGATCGCCCGTCCTTCGCCGGCCGCGCGATCGTCGCCCGGTCCACGCCGAGGAAGTGGACGATGCGCTCGAGCGCCCATCGGATCGCCTCGTCGAGCCGCTCGACCGGGCGGTCCGCGAAGCCGGCCGACACCTCCGACAGCAGCCGCTCGAATCCGAGCTGCTCGCGGAGCCGCTCCTCCGCACTCTCCCGCTCGCGGATGACCGCGGCCAGGAGCATCAGCGAGACCGCGGTCACCACCGTGACGATGAAGAACTGCAGCGAGAAGGTCTGGGCGGCTTCGGGACGCTCGGCGAGAGTCTCGAGCAGCCGTGAGGCGCCCATCGTCATGCAGAAGGTGATCGCGAAGAGCGATCCGCTCACGCCCGCCGGTCCGAACCGCACCGCGGCCCAGAGGAGCAGTGGGAGCGGCGTGTACATCAGAGCCGGGACGTG
>DATFWA010000041.1:0-10472 GCA_035259825.1 Candidatus Methylomirabilota bacterium
CTCGAGATCCTGCGCTCGCGTCTGGGCGTGCGGCCGGCCGGGTATCGGTCGCCGTCGTGGGACGTCAACGTGTGGACGCCCGATCTCTTGAAACGCCACGGGTTCCTCTACGACTCGTCGCTGATGGGCAACGACGTGCCCTACGAGGTCCCAACCGCGCAGGGCCCGCTGATCGAGGTGCCGGTGCAGTGGCTGCTCGACGACGCGCCCCTGTTCCGCCATGTCTACGGCGCGACCAACGCCATCGCCGACCCAGGACGCGTGTTGCAGATGTGGAGCCGCGAGTTCGCGGGGATGCACCCGGAGAACGGCTGCTTCGTGCTGACCTGTCACCCGTTCGTGAGCGGCCGGGCTTCGCGCATCGTCCTGCTGGAAGACCTAGTCGCCCACATCCGGCGCGCGCGGGGCGTGTGGTTCGCCACCTGCGAGGAGGTCGCACGCTGGCACGCGGCCCGGCCGGCCGCGGCAGGCGAGCGGCCGGCTAGCCGCCCGACTTCGGCCCCGGCGCGCCGGCCTTCGGGCGCTCGGGCGGCCGTACGCGGACGGCGGTCCCGCTGACCAGCGAGTCGGCGGGGTCGAGGATCACCATGTCGGTGGGCTGCAGGCCCGCCACCACCTCGACGCTGCGGCCGTAGTCGCGGCCGATTTTCACCGGAACCAGCTCGGCGCGGCCATCGCGCACTACCGCCACTTGGAGACCCTCCGAGCGGAAGAGCAGGGCGTTGGCCGGGATGGTCAGGCCGCGGGTCGCAAGGCCGACGTGCAGCCGCACCACCACGTAGGCGCCCGGCAGCACCTCGCCGGTGGGATTCTCCATCTCCACCTCGCTCAGCATCGTGCGCGCGGTGGGATCGAGCGCGTTCGAGGTGCGAGCCAGCGTGCCCTTGTAGACCTTGCCCGGCCTCTCCTCCAGCGTGATCGTGGTCGGGGTGCCCGGCCGTGCGTTCTGCGCAAACGCCTGGGGCACCGAGACGAAGATGCGGAGCCGGTTGATCGCGGCCAGACGGAACAGCTCGCGCGCCTGGCCGCCGGCCCCGGCATCGATCAGCGCCCCGAGGTCGGTGTTGCGAGCGGTGATGACGCCGTCGAAGGGCGCGACCACCTTCTGGAACGCCTGGAGATCCTCCAGGCGCTTCACGTTCGCCGCGTTCGAGTCGACCATCGCCTGCTTGGCCACGTAGTCACTGATCTTTTCGTCTGTCTCCTGGCGAGAGACCGACTCGCGCTTGAGCAGGACCTGCCAGCGTTCCGCGGTGGTGCGGGCCATCTCCATGGTGGCCTTCGCGTTCTCGAGGACCGCGCGTGCCTGCCGGAGCTGCTGGTCGAGCTCCGGCGTCTCGATCTCGGCGAGGACCTGTCCCTGGGTCACCCGCGAGCCGATGTCGGCATACCACTTCTTGAGATAGCCGCTGGCCCGCGCGTAGATCGGCGCGTCGGTGAACGCGCGCGCCGTCCCGGGCAGCACCAGCTCGTCGGAGACGGTCGACGAGGTCGACGGATTCACCACCACCACGGTGGGGATCGCCGCCTCTTCGGTGGCGCGCTTGAGCGCGGCGTCCGCGCCGTGTCGGCCCTGCAGCCCCGCGTAGATGGCGAGACCCAGCGCGAGCCCGAGGCCGAGCAGCACCCACATTCCGCGCGAGGACCGGCTCATGCCGAGGGCTCCGCCGCCGCGGTCCGCCGGACGCCGTGCAGCAGGCTGAACACCGCGGGCACGAAGATGAGGGTGGCGATGGTGGCGCAGACGAGCCCGCCGATGACCGCGCGGCCGAGCGGGGCGTTCTGCTCGCCGCCCTCACCCATCGCCAGCGCCATCGGGATCATGCCGATGATCATGGCTAGCGCGGTCATGAGGACGGGGCGGAAGCGGGTGACACCGGCCTCGATGGCCGCCTCCCGGGCGTCGCCGTGCGCGGCGAGCCGCTCCCGGGCGAAGGACACCACCAGGATGCTGTTCGCGGTGCCGACGCCCATGCACATGATCGCGCCCATCAGGGCGGGCACGCTGAGGGTGGTCTGGGTGAGGAACAGGAACACGATGATACCGGCGAGGGCGGCAGGCAGCGCGCTGATGATGATGAACGGGTCCAACCACGACTGGAAGTTCACGACGATGAGCAAGTAGACCAGGATGATCGCGAAGGCGAGGCCGCCGAGCAGCCCGAGGTAGGAGGCCCGCATGGTCTCGACCTGCCCGCGCAGGGTCATGAAGCTCCCCCGCGGCAGGTGCGCGCGATTGGCCTCGACGATCCGGGCGATGTCGCGCCCGACCGCGCCCAGGTCGCGGTCCTGGACCGAGCCGTAGATGTCCACCACGCGCCGGGTGTTGTAGTGCGAGATCACCGCCATCCCATTGCCCCGCTGGATGGACGCCACGTCGCCGAGGATCTGCGGCCGAGAGTCGGGAGTCGCCCCGCCGAGCGGGATGTTCTGGATGTCCTGAAGCGACTCCACCGAGTACTGCGGGGCCTGGGTGACCAGGTTGTAGCTGACCCCGTTCTGCCAGTTCAGGAAGGTGGCGGGGTTGGTCTGGCCGCTGCCGCTCAGGGTCAGCAGCACGCTGTTGGCCACGTCGCGCGGCGTGAAACCGGCGCCCGCGGCCTTCGTGCGATCCACGCTCACCTCGAACTTCGGCGAGTCGAAGTTCTGCTGGATGCGCAGATCGGTCAACCCCGGCACCTGCCGCAGTTCGGTGAGCATCCGGTTGGCGACCTGCCGGTTGCCCTCGAGGTCGCTGCCCTCGATCTGCACGTCGATGGGAGCGGGCAGGCCGAAGTTGAGGATCTGGGTGACGATGTCGGCGGGCACGAAGTAGAAGGTCACGCCGGGGAATTCCTCGGGGAGGCGGCGGCGGAGCGCGCGCATGTGGTCCTCGGTCGGCCGGCGGTTCTTGCTCAGCGTGACCAGGATGTCCGCGTCGGAGGCGCCGATGAAGCCGGAGCGGCTGTAGATCGTGTTGATGGTGGAGTAGGGCATCCCGATGTTGTCGATGATGCTCTCCACCTCGCCGGATGGGATCTCACGCCGGATCGCTGCCTCCACCAGGTCCGCGAGCCGCGCGGTCTCCTCGATGCGGGTGCCGGTCTTGGCCCGCAGATGCAGGATGAATTGCCCGTTGTCGCTGGTCGGGAAGAAGTTCTCGCCGAGCCAGGGCAACAGCAGCCACGCGAGCAGGCACACCGCTAGGAACGCGCTCACGAAGGCGCCCTGCCGCGAGAGCAGGCGCACCAGGAGCGCGCGATAGGCGTCGCGGATCCGGGCGAAACCGCGCTCGAAGCCGCGCTGCAGCAGCACGAAGGGATTGCGGGACGGCACCGCGCGATGGTCGTGACGGCGCAGCAGGTACATCGCCAAGGTCGGCACCAGGGTGCGCGAGAGCACGTAGGAGGCGAGCATGGCGAAGACCACCGCCTCGGCCAGCGGCACGAACAGGTACCGGGCCACCCCGCTCAGGAAGAACATGGGCAGGAACACGATGCAGATGCACAGGGTCGACACCAGCGCGGGCACCGAGATCTGGGCCGCGCCCTCGAAGATCGCCTCGCGCAGCTCGCGGCCCTCCTCGAGGTAGCGCTCGATGTTCTCGATGGTGACGGTCGCGTCGTCCACCAGGATGCCCACCGCGAGGGCCAGCCCGCCCAGGGTCATGATGTTGATGGTCTCGCCCAGGAAGCCCAGCGTGATGACCGAGGTCAGGATGGACAGCGGGATCGAGACCGCGATGATCAGGGTGCTGCGCCAGCTGCCCAGGAACAGGAGGATCATCAGCGCGGTGAGACACGCCGCGATGATCGCCTCGTGGATGACTCCCGAGATGGCGCCGCGCACGAAGATGGACTGATCCGCGAGCAGGTCGATCTTGAGCTCGGGGGGCAGCGTGGTGGCCACCCGCGGGATCGCGGCGCGGATGTTGTCCACCACGTCGAGCGTGGAGGCGTCGCCGCTCTTCAGCACGGTGAGCAGCGTGCCGCGCCGGCCGTCGCGCCGCACGATGTTGGTCTGCACGCTGTAGCCATCGCGCACGTTGGCGACGTCCCGAAGATAGATGGTGGAGTTGCCCATCACCTTGATCGGCACGTCGGCCAGCTCGGGCACCGTCCTCGGCGCCGCGTTGAGGGTGACGTCGTACTCGAGGCGTCCGATCTTGGCGGTGCCCGACGGCAGGATGAGGTTCTGCAGGTTCAGGGTGTCGAGCACCGCGCCCGGCGACAGCCCCTTGGCCTGCAGCAGCCGCGTGTTGAGGTCTACCATGACCTGCCGTTGCTTGCCCCCGTAGGGCCACGGGATGGCCACGCCCGGGATGGTGACGAGCTGGGGCCGGAGGAAGTTCACCCCGAGGTCGAAGAGCTGCTGCTCGGCCAGCCCCTCCCCGGACAGGGCGAGCTGGAGGATCGGCACGCTGGAGGCGCTGTAGTTGATGATGAGCGGCGGCGTCGTGCCGGGCGGGTACTGGCGGAGCACGGTCTGCGAGATCGCGGTGATCTGCGCGTTGGCGGTGTCCAGGCGCGCGGAGGGCTGCAGGAAGACCTTGATGATGGACTGCCCGCTGGTGGTGGTGGACTCGATGCGCTGGATGTTGTCGACGGTGGTGGTGAGCGTGCGCTCGAAGTTCGAGGTGATGCGTCCTTCCAGCTCCTCGGTGTTGAGCCCGCGATAGTTCCACGCCACCGCGATCACAGGAATGTTGATCGACGGGAAGATGTCGGTGGGCGTCCGCGCGATCACCACCGGGCTCACGATCAGGATCAGCAGGGCGAGGACGATGAAGGTGTACGGCCGATCGAGCGCGATCCGGACGATCCACATGGAGAGAAGCGCCTAGCCGGTGACCGCGCGGCGGCCTGCGTCGCGCAGGAGCCGCCGGTCGGTCGCCGCGTCCGCGGCCGCCGGCAGGTGCAGGACCAGGTCCTGCGTGTGGGTGGCAACCACCTTGCCCTCTGGCCAGTGCGTGCCCCACGGATCCTCGCCGGCCTGCACGGCGCGGATCCCGTCGCGCACGATCCGTCGCAGCATGACCACCCCGCGGTCGGTCGAGGCCAGGTGCTCGAGTGCGTGCACCGCGATGGGGCGCTGGCTCGCCTGCGCGTCGTAGTCGGCCGGGAAGCGCTGGCGCGCATCGTAGGGGCGATCCTCCGACTGGCCGAAGCCCGGCTGCGCGACCTGCTCCGGCGTGAGCCCCCACGCGCGATCGACCTGGGCCAGCTCGAAGTTCGTGGTGTGGGTGTCGTCGTTGGGCACGGCCCATCGGATGATGACCGGCCGGCTCGCGGCCTTGGGCGCGGTGGCCTCCTCGATCTCGCGCGTGAACTGATGCACGTTCGGCGGCATGAAGTCACAGACGCGCACCCAGACGAGGTCATTCACGCGACGGGTCGCGATGTAGACCATTCCCGCGTCGGTGGTGAGCCAGTCGAGCTCGGGCACCACGCCGAACGCCTCGGTGAATTGATAACCGCTCGACAGCGCATGGAGGAACGCAGTGTGCACCGGGTCCATGCTGTTGTCCTTCACCTGGAGCCAGTTGCACGGGAGCGAGAACTCGGCCGCGGGCATCAGGGTGAGGCCCGGCACTTCGAAGGAATCGTAGAGTGGAAATGCGGGCCGCCGGTCGGGCGGTCCGAGATACGCGAAGACGAGACCACAGAACTCGCGCGTGGGATACGCCCCCTGCCAGACGCGCTCGTGCAGCCGGCTGCCCGCCGGCTCGCCGGGCGTCTCGAGACATCGCCCGTCGACGTCGTACGCCCAGCCGTGATAGCAGCAGCGCAGGCCGCGCTCGAGCGGAATGCCGAACTCGAGCGAGGTGCCGCGATGCGCGCAATGCAGGTGGAGCACGCCCACGCGGCCGCCGCGATCGGCGAACACCACCAGGTCCTCGCCGAGGATGCGCACGCGGCGGGGCGGGCCGCCGAGATCGCGCGTGAACGCCACCGGCTGCCAGAAGCGCCGCAGATATTCTCCGCACGGCGTGCCGGGGCCGACGGCGGTGAGATCGGGATCAGGAGGAGGTGTCGTGCGGCGCGCGTACCCGTCGAACGGAGTGCCGGACGCGCTCACCGAGGCCATGGATGGGCCCCAGCATGGGGCCGGTACGACCCCGCGTCAAGGGCGCGCTGTCGCTGGCGGGCCGCGTAAAGGCTCCGGATCGGACGCAAGCGGTGCACGGTCACGCAAATCTCCCATCGTGGGCCGCCGGCTACCCAGTGAGGGATCTCCAACCTCCATGTCAGGCTGAAAACACGTTATCAACCAATAGTTTAGGCGTGGAATGAGGCTTGCCTTTCCTGCCGTCCATGGATACGACAATTCGGACCTTTCTAACCGGTTCTGTTGCGTTCCTCTTCGCGTGTCTGGCCTCGACTACAGGCGCCACCGCCGAGGTCGATCCCGTCCCGGTGAACATGGCGCTGGACCCGGCCGCTCATGACCTGGCGGCGCCTGTTCCGACGATCTGGCCCACGCCCACCGAGGCCGGCACGGGCTCCGCCGACCGCTGGAGTGATGTCTTCGGCGGGCCCGACGAGGCCGCGGTCCCGCAGGTGGCCAGCTTCACGTCCCCGGTCGACCCCGCTCCGATGATCCGGGTCTCGGCCATGCCGTCGCCCGCCTATCGCGTGCACGATAACCAACACGTGCGCTTCTTCCTCGATCGCTTCCAGACCGGTTATCGCCGCGCGATCGTCGAGTCCCGGCTCGTCCGCGCGGGACGCTATCTGCCGATGATCCTCGACGTCTTCCGGCAGAAGGGCCTGCCCGACGAGCTGGTGTTCACCGCGATGATCGAGAGCGGCTTCAACCCGCTCGCGGTCTCGCACGCCGGCGCGAAGGGGCTCTGGCAGTTCATGGCGCCGACCGCGCGCCTCTACGGGCTCCGGGTGGATCGCTGGCTCGACGAGCGGCTCGATCCGGAGAAATCCACGGTGGCCGCGGCCAACTACCTCCGCGATCTCCACAATCAGTTCGGCTCCTGGGATCTGGCGCAGGCCGCCTACAATGCGGGCGAGGTGCGGGTGCTGCAGGCCATCCAGCGCACGGGCTCGCGCGACTTCTGGCGGCTTCGTCGGAGCCCGCTCCTCCTCGAGGAGACCAAGAACTTCGTGCCGGCCATCCACGCGGCCACCCTCATCTCCCGCGAGCCCGAGCGCTACGGCTTCACGGTGGTGCCGGAAGAGCCGCTGCGCTACGAGCAGGTGACGGTGCCGCGGGGCAGTCGCCTCGCGCGACTCGCCGTCCTGTCCGGCGTGACCGTGCAGGACCTGGAATCGCTCAATCCCGAGCTTCGTGAGAAGCAGACGCCGCCGGACTCGGCGTACGAATTGAAGGTGCCGCTCGGCGCAGCCGACGCGGTGCAGGCCGCGGTCCGGATGGACGCGGCGCCGCGCAAGCACGCGCCGGCTCCGCGGGCGGGCGTCCACGTGGTGCAGTCCGGAGAGACGCTCTCGCGCATCGCCCGCCAGTACGGCGTCTCCGCCGACCAGATTATCAAGTGGAACGGGCTCGACCGGCCCGACCGCATCCTCCCCGGCGAGCGGCTCCGCATCACCGCCGCGTCCTGACGATCCGGCCGCGCCCGGTCTCCGGTTGACCGGGCGCGGCCACCGTGGAGAATAGCGGCCCGGAGGTGGGTCATGGGCCGACTCGACGGGAAGGTCGTCGTAGTCACCGGCGCCAGCCGTGGCATCGGCGCCGACGTGGCCCGCCTCTTCGCCGCGGAAGGCGGCCGCGTGGTCTGCGCGGCCCGCACCCTGGAGGAAGGTCAGCATCCCCTCGCCGGCTCCCTCGCCACCACCGTCGCGGCCATCCGCGAGGCCGGCGGCGAGGCGCACGCGGTCGCGAGCAACATCGCCGAGCCCACGGAGTGCGAGCGGCTCGTCCACGAGGCGCGCGAGCGCTACGGGCCGATCGATGTGCTCGTCAACAACGCGGCACTCACGTACTACGTGCCGGTCAAGGACTATCCGGTCTCGAAGTGGCTGCGCTCGTGGGCGGTCAACTTCCAGGCGCCGTTCATGCTGAGCCAGCTGGTGCTGGCCGACATGATCCCGCGGCGCCGCGGCGCGATCGTGAACATCTCCTCGGGCTCGGCCATCGGGCCCGGGCGCGGCCCGTATCCGGACCCGGCGGTCGGCGCCCGCGGTGGCACCTGCTACGGCGCCGAGAAGGCCGCATTGGAGCGATTCACGCAAGGCCTGGCGTCGGAGGTGTACCAGTACGGCATCTCGGTCACCTCGGTCGCGCCCTCGCAGGTCGTGCCCACGCCGGGCACGGTGTATCACCGGTTGGTGAGCGGACTCGACGACCCGCGCGGCGAGCCGCCCCTCCTGATGGCTCAGGCCGCCCTGCTGCTGGCCACCGAGCCGCTCGACCGCGTCACCGGCCGCGTGACCTACAGCCAGCAGATCCTCCGCGAGTTCGGCTGGATCGATCACGCCCGCGGCCGCGGCATCGACTCGCGCGGGAGTGGCTACTCGGAGATCTGACCGCGGCGGCCTCCTTCCTCGCGCGAAACCGCCCCGCGCGCGTGGTGGTGGTCGGCGCCACCGGCTCGGGCAAGACCACGTTCGCGGAACGGCTGGCCGCCCGGCTCGGCGGCGCCTACGTCGAGCTCGACGCGCTCTTCTGGGAGCCGCACTGGACGGAGGCCGCGCCGGACGTCTTCCGTGAGCGCGTGGAGCGCGCGACCGCCGGCGCGCGCTGGGTCGTGGCCGGCAACTACAACCGGGTACGCGACCTCGTATGGTCGAGGGCCGACACCGTCGTCTGGCTCGACTACCCGTTCTCGCTCGTCCTCCGCCGCCTCACCGTGCGGACGGTCCGCCGAGCGATCACCCGCGAAGTCCTCTGGAACGGCAATCAAGAGTTCTTCTTGGACCACTGCCGGCTCTGGTCCGAGAAGTCGCTCTTCAACTGGCTGCTCAAGACGTACTGGGCCTACCGTCGCGAGTTCCCGCGGCTGTTCGCCCAGCCCGCCCACGCGCACCTGCGCATCGCGCGCCTCCGCCGGCCGCGCGAGGCGGAGGCGTGGCTCGCGAACATCGAATCCGGCTGACTTGACGCCGGCTCCCCCCCGGCGCAAGATGCGCGGGCGGAGGAACCGGCCCCATGCATTTCGGGATTTTCCTGGAAGAGCGGCGCCGCGGCGTCAGCGAGAGCGCCACGCTGCGCGAGACGCTCGATCTGGCCGACGCTGCCGAGGCCGGTGGTCTGGACGGCGTCTGGCTGGGCGAGATCCACTTCAACGGCAACCGCTCGATCCAGTCCGCGCCGCTGGCCCTGGCCAGCTTCATGGCCGCCCGCACCCGCCGCGTGCGCGTGGGCATCGCGGTGCAGGTGCTGCCGCTGGGCAACCCGCTGCGCATCGCCGAAGAAGCGGCCACCGTCGACCAGCTGAGCGAGGGCCGGCTCGACTTCGGAATCGGCCGTAGCGGCTCGGCGCGCACCTACGACCTGCTCGGCGTGCCCTACGGCGAGAGCCAGGCGCGCTTCCTCGAGTCGCTCGAGATCCTCCGCTTGGCCTGGGCGGGCAAACCGTTCAGCTACGAAGGCACGTTCTACCGCTTCCCCAACGTGACGGTCTCCCCGACGCCCTATCAGGTGCCGCATCCGCCGATGCGCATGGCCGCCAACTCGCCCGAGACCTTCCCGCAGGTCGCCAGGCTGGGCCTGCCGCTCTTCATCGGGCTGCGCGATCTCGACATTCCGCTGCTGCGCGGACATCTCAAGACCTACCGGGACGCGTGGCGGGAATCGGGGCAGGCCGGCGAGCCGAACGTCTACCTGCGCATCCCGGTGTACGCGGCTCCCACCGAGGCGGCCGCGCGCGAGGAGCCGCGCGAGGCGATGACCTACTTCTTCCAGCGGCACATCGAGCTGATCCGCTCCGGCCTCGGCCGCAACGACACCGGCCCGGGCGACCGGCGGCAGCTCATGGCGGACAAGATCGCCGCGATGCCGTACGACGAGCTCCTGAAGACGCGCGTCGCTTTCGGCACCGCGGCGTCGCTGCGCGAGCGTCTGGGCGAGATTGCGGAGGACCTGGGGCTCGACGGCATCGTGGCCGAGCTGAACCCCTCGGGCCTCCTCTCGCTCGATCAGATGAAGCGGACGCTCGCCATCCTCACCCGCGAGGTGATCCCTACTTTCCGGTGACGAAGGCCTGGACGCGCTTCCACGCGTCCGCCGATGCCTCCGCGAACTCCGTGTACTTGCGGTCGAAGAAGCTGTGCGGCGCGCCCTCGTACACCTTCTGGTCGTGCTTGACGTTCGCCTTGCGGCACGCCTGGTCGAAGGCCTCCACGTCCGCGGGCGGGATACCCTCGTCGGCGCCCCCGAAGATCGAGAGCACCGGCGCCTTGTAGCGTGACACCGCGTCGATCGGCTTGGGGCGGTCCGGCCACCGCTTGAGCCCGAGCGGCCAGCCGTAGAAGCCGATGACGCCCGCGTATCCGAGTCCACTCGCGGCCTGCAGGTAG
>DATFWA010000042.1:0-2503 GCA_035259825.1 Candidatus Methylomirabilota bacterium
GCCGGTGCCCTCGATGCCGAGCAGGCGCGCGGTCTCGTCGTGATACTGCATGCCGATGAGCCGCGCGGCGCGGCCCAGGTGGGCGCGCGTGTCGTCCGGGCCCAGCAGGTCGAGCACGACCGGCAGCGCGGTGCGCACGTACTCCATCGCGTAGCGGGATACCACGGTGTCGAGCCGCTCGGGCGGCCAGGCGACCGGGTCGAGCCGCGGCGCCCGCGCCGCGTCGAAGTCGGGCATGCGCTCGCCGCGCGCGAAGCGCACCCGCTCCTCCGGTGCCAGATCACGGTCGTGCTCGAGATAATAGCCCTCGAGCCCCGGATCCCCGTCCACGGTCTGGCCGGTGCAGACGAAGCCCAAGCGCGGGTTGCCGAGCGTGACGCCGTTGTGGCCGTGCCAGCCGTGGAGCATCGCCGCGTTCACCCGGCTCGGAATGCCGCAGATCGAGGCGCCGTACCAGATCCACCGCGGCGGGGGATAGCGCACCCAGGCCTTCCGATCGGACTCGCGCGCGTACTCCGTCTTCACGCCGCCCAGCTGGTTCGAGAGGTAGTGGTACTGCGCGCAAGCCACCGCGTGCGGCAGCCGGTCGAGCCCCAGCTTGGCGAGGCCGGGACGGAACTTCTCCAGGTGCTGGCGCCGGAAGAGACGGAAGACGAAGTCGGCGGCGGAGTCCTCACCCCGGCGCGTGACGAGGGTGAGGACGAGTCCGGTCAGCAGCGCCTGGTAGAGGACGGAGACGGCGCGATGGTCTCCCGACACGCTCAGTCGACGAGCGCCGCCTGGACGAGCTGGCGGAACAGGTCGCGGTCCTCGGCGCGGCGCTGGCCAGGCAGCCCCTGGGTCATCCAGACCACCACCATCTGCTCCTTCGGGTCCACCCAGAACGAGGTGCCCGCCGCGCCGGCCCAGCGATATTCGCCCGCCGAGCCGGTGACCCAGTGCAGCCCGGTCTCCTTGCGGACGGCGACACCGAGGCCGAAGCCGTAGCCGCGCGCCAGGATCGGCGAGGCCGACGGGATGTCACCCAGGTGATCGGCGGTCATCTGGGCGACGGTGGCGCGTCCGAGCAGGCGCGTGCCGCCGAGGTGGCCGCCGTTGAGGAGCATCTGGCTGAAGCGCGCGTAGTCGGCCACGGTGCCGGCGGTGCCGGCGCCGCCGGCGTCGTTCTTCTGCCGGACGGTGACGTCGAGCAGGGCGACGGGCTCGCCAGTCACCGGATCCTTGGCGAAAGGCTGGGCCAGCCGGCCCACCTTCGCGGCGGGCACCAGGAACCCGGTGTCAGTCATCGAAAGCGGGGCGAAGATGCGCTCCTGGAAGAACTGCCCCAGCGTGCCGCCCGTGATGGCCTCGATCACTCGGCCAGTCACGTCGGTGGAGATGCTGTACTCCCACGCGCTGCCCGGCTGGTGCGCGAGCGGCACCCGGGCGAGGCGCTCGATCTGCTCGGCCGGGGTGACGTCCTTCCAGGTCACGCCTGCCTTCAGATACGCCGCCTGCACGCCGGAGTGGCTCGTGGTGTCGTACACGAGGCCCGAGGTGTGGCGGAGCACGTCCTGGATCGTCATCTCACGCTCGGCAGGGACCAGCGCGTAGCTGACCTTGCCGCTCTGGGCGTCCACCTGCGCCACGGACACCTGCAGTCCCTTGAGCGCCGGCAGGTGCCGGGAGACCGGATCGTTGAGCAGGACCTTCCCGTCCTCGACCAGCATCATCATCGCGACCGAGGTGAACGGCTTGGTCATCGAGTAGAGGCGAAAGATCGCGTCCTTCGTCATCGGTGTGCCCGACTGGGGATCGCGCTGGCCAAGCGCCTCGAAGTAGACGACCTTCCCGCGCCGCGCCACCAGCGCGACCACGCCCGGGTAGCGGCCCTTGGCGATCTCGCCCTTCACGATCTCGGTGGCCCGCGCGAGCCGCTGCGAGGAGAGACCGACCTCCTCCGGCTTCGCGATGGGCAGACCCTGCGCGGGGGCGAGCCCCGGTGCGGTAGCGACCGATATCAGCAGCAGCGACAGGAGCAAGGCGACGACGCCGAGCGGGCGCTTCATGACGGTCTCCTGGCCTACTGGGGCTTGAGCCGCATGTCCTCGTACGACGGGAAGGGGTACATCGGGATCGAGTTGACGGTGTGGTCGGCCACGCGCGGGCCCACCGCGATCAGCCCCCGCAGGTCCATGAGCGGGGCGAACATCACGCGATCGATGGTGGCTTGCTGGATGCGGTGGAGCAGAGCCTCGCGCTTGGCGGTGTCCCGCTCCCGCGCCTGCTGCAGGAACAATTCGTCGAGGTCCGGGTAGCCGCCGTAGGCCGATGCGCCCTTCGAGTAGACGAACGCCTCGACGCGGCTCGCCGCGTTGCCCGAGTTGCCCACCGCGACCAGGAACAGCCCGCGCAGCTTCTTCTCCTGCCAGGCCGCGTAGAAGGCGGCGCGCTCCATCGGGCGCATCCGTACCCGGATGCCGGCCGCGTTCAAGTTGTTGAGCACGGCGTCGCCCACCGAGGA
>DATFWA010000043.1:0-11836 GCA_035259825.1 Candidatus Methylomirabilota bacterium
TCGGCCAGCCGTCGCGACTCGTCGAGCCAGCGCCGATCGAACGTGGCCTCGTAGAGAGCCAGCAGCCCCGCGCCCAGCATGGAGTAGTCCTCGAGGTACCCGGTGATCCGGGACTGGCCGTCCTTCCACGAGCGCAGCAGCCGGCCGTCGCGGACCATCTGGCTCGTCAGGAACTCGGCGTTGCGCACGGCGGCGGCCAGATAGTCGGCGCGGCCCAGCACCGCGGCGGCCTCCGCGAAGGCCGCGAGCATCAGCCCGTTCCAGGAGGCGAGGACTTTGTCGTCGAGGCCGGGATGCACGCGCTTCTCACGGACGCCCTGCAGGATCGAGCGCGCCCGCGCCACCGCGTCGGCCAGCGCCGCTTCGGTCATGCCGAGCGATTCGGCCACCTCGGCGGGCTCGCGCGGCACGAACAGGATGCTGTGGCCCTCGAAGTTCGCGCCATCCGCGACGCCCCAGTAGGCCAGCGCCACGCGCGCCAGGGCGGGATCTCCCAGCGCGGCATCGATCTCCTGGGGCGACCAGACGAAGAACTTGCCCTCGACGCCCTCGGAGTCCGCGTCCTGGGCGGAATAGAAGCCGCCGGCGGGATGCGTCATCTCGCGCCGCACGTAGTCGAGCGTCTCCTCGGCGATCCGACGGTACTCGGGGTCGCCGGTGGCGAGCCAGCCGTGCAGGTAGAGCGACGCGAGCTGGGCGTTGTCGTAGAGCATCTTCTCGAAGTGAGGCACCAGCCACTGGCCGTCCACCGAATAGCGATGGAAGCCGCCGCCCAGCTGGTCGTACATCCCGCCGCGGGCCATGCGCGTCAACGTGTGGCGCAGCATCGCCAGGGCGCGCGCATCGCCGGTGCGCCGGGCGACCCGCAGCACCGCCTCCCACGTCATCGGCTGGGGGAATTTCGGCGCCTGGCCGAGGCCGCCATCGCGCTCGTCGTACTCGGCGCTCAGACCCAGGTAGGCCTGGATGAGCGCGTCGCGACTCAGGACGCTCGCCGCGCCGCTCAGGCGGCCCGACTGCCCCATGGACTCCACGAGCTGACGGCCCGCCTCGAGCACCTCGCCGCGCCGCGTGTGGTAGGCATCCGCGATCGATTGCAGCAGCCGCGGGAAGCCCGGCATGCCGTGGCGGTCCACCGGCGGGAAATAGGTGCCGCCGTAGAACGGCACGCCGTCCGGCGTCAGGAACACGGTCATCGGCCAGCCGCCGCGGCCGGTCATCGACTGCACCGCCTGCATGTAGATCTGGTCCACGTCCGGACGCTCCTCGCGGTCCACCTTGATCGACACGAAGAGGCGGTTCATCAGGGCGGCGATCTCGTCGTTCTCGAACGACTCGCGCTCCATGACGTGACACCAGTGGCAGGCCGAGTAGCCGACCGAGAGCAGGACCGGCTTGTCGTCGCGCCGGGCCAGATCGAAGGCCTCCGAACCCCACGGATACCAGTCCACCGGGTTGTGAGCGTGCTGCAGGAGGTACGGGCTGGTCTCCGAGGCGAGACGGTTCGCAGGACGGGCCGAGGACACAGCGGTGGCCTCCGGTCAGGATCCCTGGACGAAGGGCAGCGCCACGACGCGGGCGGGCTGCTCCCCGGCGGCGTCGGCCAGCGTCACCGGGCTGCCCGGCTCGAAGTGCTCTCGCCGCACGTAGCCCAGAGCGATCGGCCGGCCGAGCGCGATCGAGCGCACCGCCGAGGTCACGCGGCCGACGTCCTTGCCTTCGGCGGTTACCCGTGCGCCGGCCTCGGGAACGCGGTCGCCTTCGACCACCAGACCGCTCAGCGCCCGGTTGACGTGCCCGCGGTACTTCACGCGCGCGACGGTCTCCTGGCCGATGTAGCAGCCCTTGGTATAGCTGACGAGCGACTCGAGGCGCGTCTCGGGCAGGATCACCGAGTCGTCGACGTCTCGCGGGTACCAGGGCTGGCCGGCCTCGACTCGCAGTACGTCGAGCGTTTCCGGGCCGGCCGGCATCGCGCCCGCCCCCACGAAGGCGGCGCGCAGCGCCTCCGACTGCTCGGCGGCCACCCAGCAGTGGAAGCCGGGCCCCGGCCCCTCGGCGCGGTTGATCACGCGCACCGGCACACCGGCCGCCGAAACTTCCGCATGCGCGTACGGAGCTAAATCGATCGGCCCGCCGTTCAACCCTTCCAGCAGCGCGCGGGCGGACGGACCCTGCAGCGACAGGATCGCGAAGGCTTCGTCGGCGGCCTCGAAGTAGGCCTTCTCCGAGATCAGGTAGTGATCCAGGGTCTGGAGCGTCTTCTCGGTCATCGCCGCGGGCAACTCGATCAGCGCGCGGTCGGCGGCCGCGTAGACCACCAAGAGCGCCATCACCTTGCCGTGGGCGTCGAGGAACGCGGCGGGCGCGCCCTGACCGGGCTGAAGCGCCTTGACGTCGCTGGTCAGCATGCCCTGCAGGAAGGCCAGGCGATCACGCCCGGTGACGGTCACCTTCCCCAGGCTCGAGCGGTCGAAGAGGGCGACGGCTTCGCGGGCGGCGCGATACTCGCGGGACGTGTCGGACATGGTGAACGTATTGTTGACGCGAGGGAGAGCGCTGTCAACTTGCGGGCCGCCCGGCATCTCGTACACAATGGCGCCCGTGTCGCCGACCGCATTGCCCGTCCCGCCCGCCCGCTCGCGTTTTCGCCGACGTCTGCTCGCCTGGTACCGCCAACATCGCCGCGACCTGCCGTGGCGGCGCACCGAAGACCCGTATCGCATCCTGGTCTCCGAGATCATGCTGCAGCAGACGCAGGTCGACCGGGTGATCCCGAAGTACCACGAGTTCCTGGACCGCTATCCGACCCTCGAGAGCCTCGCCGGCTCGACCCCGGAGGAGGTCACGCGCCTCTGGTATCCGCTCGGCTACAACATCCGCCCGATCAACCTGCGCGGCATTGCCTGCGAGGCGGTCGCGAGCTACGGCGGGCGGCTGCCCGACGACGAGACCTTGCTGCGCGGCATGCGGGGCATCGGCCGCTACACCGCCGGGGCGGTGCGCTGCTTCGCCTACGGTCGGGCGGTGCCGATCGTGGATACGAACGTACGGCGCGTGCTCGGCCGGGTGTTCCTCGGACCCCGGCGGCTCGGGCGCCTTCGTGGGCAGAAGACGATCTGGGATCTCGCCGGCGCGCTCGTGCCGCCTCGGAAGGCGTACGACTACAACCAGGCCCTGATGGACTTCGGGGCCACCTGGTGCACCGCGCGCGCGCCGCGCTGCCGGCCCTGCCCCATGAACCGCTTCTGCGCAACGTACCGGACGACGCGCGGCCGCGAGCGAGGCGCTCTTGGGCGCGCTTGAGGGCAAGACCGCGATCGTGGCCGGGGGCGGCACCGGCATCGGGCGCGCCATCGCGTTGTCCTTCGCCCGCGAGGGCGCGCGGGTGGCCGTGTTCGGGCGCCGGCCCGAGCCGCTGCGGGAGGTCGTGGACGCGATCACCGCGGCGGGCGGGACGGGCCGCGCGGTCGCGGGCGACGCGGGCGCGGAGGGCGACGTGGCCCGGCTGGTGGACGAGGCACGCGGTGAATGGGGCGGGGTCGACGTGCTGGTCAACTCGGCCGCGGTCCGCCTCAACGCTCCCCTGGGCGAGATCTCGGCCGCCGACTTCGCCGAGGTGCTCCGCATCAACCTGGTCGGAGCCTTCGTCCTGACCCGCATGGTGATCCCGCCGATGCGCGCGCGAGGCGGCGGCTCGATCATCCACATCGGCTCCGCGCTCGGCGAGGCCGCCGCGCCGTTCTTCTCTCCCTACGTCGCGTCCAAGGGCGGGCTCAACGCGCTGGCCCGCGCGGCCGCGGTCGAGCTGGTGCGAGACGGCATCCGCGTGAACGTGGTAGCCCCTGGCACGATCGACACGGTCATCAGCCAAGGCGTGAGCGACTTCCGTCGCGGGATGCTCGAGCGCCGGATCCCGATCGGCCGGGCCGGGCACGTCGACGACATCGCCTCCGCGTGCCTGTACCTGGCCTCCGACGGGGCGCGCTACGTCACCGGCGCGACGCTGGCGGTGGACGGCGGATGGACCGCGTCGTAGACGTCGTGGCGGCGGTGATCGAGCGCGACGGACTGATTCTCATCGCGCGTCGACCGGCCCCGCTGCACCTGGGTGGACTCTGGGAGTTTCCCGGCGGCAAGCAGAAGGTGGGCGAGAGCCCGGAGAAGGCGCTCGTGCGCGAGATCCGCGAGGAGCTGGGAGCCGGCGTGACGGTGGGGCCGCTGCTGGAGCGCGTGGACTGGACCTATCCGGAGAAGCGGGTGCGCCTCTCGTTCTTCCGCTGCGTGATCGACGGCGAGCCGCGCGCGCTCGAGGGACAGGAGCTGGCGTGGGTGCGGCCCGCCGATCTCGGCCGCTACGAGTTCCCGCCCGCCGACGCGACCCTGCTGGACCGGCTCAGCCGCGGCTGATCGCGAGCGCGGGCCGACGCCGGGCGCTGAGCAGCATGATGCTCGCGTAGAGGACCAGGCCCAGCGCCTGGACCGCGCCGATCCGCGAGATCATGAGCGCGGCCGCGCCCAGGCACAGCCAGCGGAGCCACCCCGACACCGGCCCCCAGGCGTGCCCCACCACGCAAGAGGCCAGGGCGATGGCCGAGAGCGTAGCCATGGACGACATCAGGATGATCTGCGGCCAGTCGCCCTTGAGCAGCAGCTCCTGGTGGTACACGAACGCGAAGGGCACGAAGAATCCGGCCACGCCCAGGCGGAAGGCCTCGATCCCGGTCGCGAACATGTCGGCGCCCGCGATGTTCGCGGCCGCGAAGGCGGTCACCGCGTCGGGCGGGGTGAGATCCGACAGCACCGCGTAGTAGAAGACGAAGAGATGCGCGGCGAGCAGGCCGACGCCCAGGTTTCCCATGGCGGCCGCGCCGACCGTGACCGAGATGACGTACGCCGCGGTGGTGGGGATGCCGGTGCCGAGCACGGACACCACCACGAACACGAGCAGCATCGCGATGAAGAGCACGCCGCCGGCCGCCTGCACCACCACGCCGCTGAACGCCAGCGCGGCGCCGGTGCGGGTCAGCACTCCCACGATCATGCCCGAGCCGGCGAGCGCGACTGCGATGGTGGCCGCGGAGAACGACGCCTCGGTGAGGGCCTCCCAGCACCGGCGAGGTGTCATCCAGGTCCGGCGGTCGAGGAACGACAGGACGAACGTCACCACGATGGTGTAGAAGGCCGCGCCGGTCGGTGAGTAGCCCTCGGCCAGGAGGTAGACGATGAGGGCGAACGGGATCGCGAAGTAGGCGTGCCGCAGCACCGGCTTCCACGATGGCAGCTCGGAGCGCGGCACCGGCTGCATGCCGTAGCGCAGGGCCAGGAAGTGCACCATGGCCATGAGCCCCACGTAGTAGAGGATGGCCGGGATCGCGGCGGCCTTGATGATGTCGAAATAGGAGATCCCGGTGACCTCCGACATGATGAAGACGCCAGCGCCCATGACCGGCGGCATGATCTGACCGCCGGTGCCCGCGATGGCCTCGATCGCGGCCGCGTTCTTGGCGGTGTAGCCGCCCTTCTTCATGAGCGGGATCGTGAACGAGCCGGTGGCATACACGTTGGCCACCGTCGAGCCGGAGATCGTGCCGAAGAGCGCGGAGGCGATCACCGCGATCTTGGCCGGCCCTCCCCGCGCCCAGCCAGCCAGACGCACCGCCACGTCGATGACGAACTCGCCGACGCCCGCCTTCATCATCACCGCGGCGAACAGCACGTAGATGAACAGGATGTTGGACGAGATCCCGGTGAGGAAGCCGTACATTCCCTCGTCGCCGGCCAGGTAGACGAACTCGACCATGCGCGGGAACGAGTAGCCCTTGAAGTTGAAGAGGCCCGGGATCCACCGGCTGGTGGCCAGGTAGATCAGCGAGACCGAGATGGTCACCGCCATCCACGGCGAGAGCGAGCGCCGGCAGGCCTCGATGACCAGGACGGCCATCACGCTGCCGATGACCACCTCGACGGGCAGCACCGGCGAGGCGCCCTCCCAGCGGTGGTTCAGCCGATCGGCGTCCCAGATGTGGTAGAGGCTCGCCATCGCGGTGATGGCGGCCCACAGCCAGTCGAGGGCGCTCGGCCGCGTCCTCGGCGAGCGAGAGTTGAACGGGAACGCGAGGAACACGAGCGGGATGAGGAACAGCAGGTGGACCGCGCGCTGCAGGCGGGGCTCGAGCGTGCCGTACCCCGCGGTGTAGAGGTGGAAGAGAGAGGCCGCCGCCGCGTAGGCGCCGGCCGCCCAGTACACCCACCCGTCGAGCTTTCTGATCCTCCCGCCTCCGACGCGTCAGGCCCCGACGGGCTCGGCTATTTCAGCCATCCCTTCTCGCGGTAGTACTTCTCGGCGCCCGGGTGCAGGGCCACGCCCAGGAAGAGGTAGCCCTTCGACGGATCGTAGTCGGAGAGGCTGCCGTGGATCTTTCGCACCCGGTCCACGTTGTCGTTCAGCGCCTTGGTGATGTTGTAGGCGAGGTCGTTCGACATCGCGCTGGACACCGTGATCGTGGTGCCCATGGTGGCCGAGACCACCGGCTCGTTGCCGTTGACCGCCTTGGGATAGGTGCCGGCCGGGATCACGCCCTCGCCCATGCCGAACTTGCCGAGGTATTCCAGCAGCGGCTTCGGGAAGGCCAGGATCTTCAGCTCACGGCCCACCGAGGCCTCCGTGATGGAGGCGCCGGGCAGCGCCAGGAAGGTGAAGGTCCCGTCCACGTTGCGGTCCTTGAAGGCACCGGCCTGCTCGGAGTACGAGCCGCGGAAGAACTTGGTCCCGGCCGCCTCCCACGTCTTGTAGCACTCCGCGGTCTTGCCCGGCTGGCAGTAGCCGTAGAACTCCATGATCTTCTCGAAGACCCAGACGTCCGAGGAGCCCGGCTTGGAGATGGCCAGGCGCATCGGCTTCTTGGTCTTGAAGATCTCCTCCATGGTCATCTTGGCAAATGGCGAGTCGGCCGCGACGTAGAAGTGGAAGGTGTTGAGGCTCATGTTGCCGGCCAGGGCCCGCAGCTTCTCCATCTTCTGTCCGGGATACGGATCCTCGCCCCGGTAGGCCGCGCCCAGCAGCGGGGGCAGCCCCATGCCCAGCTCGGCATCACCCTTCTCCACCAGCAGAGGGTTCTGGGTGCCGCCGCCCGGGATGACCTTGACGTTGAGCCCGGCCTTCTCGCGCAGCAGCTCGGCCATGCCGCCCGAGATCGTGTACCAGCCGCCGCCCACCGCGCCGGCGGTCCAGGTCAGCGACTGCTGGGCGGTCGCGCCGCCGGCCAGCACGGCTACGAGGGCCAGTGTCATCGTCACGAGCCCCAAACGCTTCAGCATTGGCACCGCCTCCTGTAGAGCACTCAGAACATGTTGGCTTCGGCGCGCAGTCTTCCCGCGGCGAAGCGATCGAGGGACGATGCGTCAATATCCATGCTGCTGGCGTGGCCGTCAAGCAGGATCTCGGCGTGCACGATGATGCCGGCTCCGACGATGACGACGTCGGCCCGTCTGGGTCGCGCGGCGTGCGGGCTCAGGACGGACGCGGCGACAGCCCGTGGCGCAGCGATTCGTGCACCATGCGGACGAGCGTGGTGATGTCGAAGACCGGCAGGCCGGTGGCGGCCTGGATGTCGGCCCGGTAGGGCGGCATGTTGGTGCACTCCAGCACGATCGCGCCGATCTCGGGATGCTGGGCGACCATCCGCCGCGCCACCGTGAGGTGCTCCTGGCGGGCCGTCTCCACATCGAGCGAGAGCAGGTCGTCCAGCAGCACTCGGGTGAACTCCTTCTCCGTCTCGAGGCCGGCGATCACCAGCGGCGTGTCCGGCGAGATCCCCGCCCCCGCCAGATGCTCGCCGTGCAGCGACGCGGCATTCACGGTGAGCACGCCGACCGCACGGCCGGGCGGCAGCATCCGCTGCACCAGTGGCACCAGCATGAGGCTCGACGTGAACAGCGGGATCGACACCGCCGCCGCCATCTCCGGCTGGAACTTGGCCAGGAAGCCGCAGTTCGTCGTCACCGCGCGCACTCCCTCGCGCTCGAGGAAGCGCGCGCCGTCGATGAAGGCCGGCAGGAGCTCGCGGTCACCCTGGCGCACCACCCGATCGGGGGAGGCGCCGGTCACGCGGTGGTAGCGCACCGGGAAGTCGAACGTGCCCGCGTTGCCCATGTCCCCCGGGATCCGCGGGAACCGGGTGTCGAGCATGAGGATTCCAATCGAGAAGCCGTAGAGGTTGGTGCCACCCTGGACCCGCATGGGATCAGTTGAGCTGGGCCAGCTTCTGGCGCACGCGCCGTAGCTGGTTGCGCACCTGCTCGTGGTCGCCCGCGTCGGGGAACTCGGTGAGATAGCGCTCCCAGTCGGCCACCCCGCGCTCGAGCCGTCCCATGTTGGTCCACGCGGTGCCGCGGTCGCGCCGCTCGCCCGCCGCGGCGGGATCCAGCGCGAGGAGCCGGTCGATCACCCGCACCACCCTGTCCCACGCTTCCTGCCGCCAGTAGATGCCCTTGAGGTTGGCGAGCATGCGGGAGAGGAAGTGGCGGTTGTCCACCGGCGCGAAGTGGGCGGGAGTGAGGCGCACCGGCCGGCCCAGGGCCCGGTTCACCACCTGCCCGCAGGTCTCCACCGTGAGCACGGCGCCGCGGTTGAAGGGGTCGAGCAGCACGTGCTCCCCCGCGATGCGTGCGCCGGTGATGAAGTGGCCGGGCAGCCCGATGCCCTCCATCTCGAGGCCGAGCCGCCGGCCCGTCTCGATCAGCACGAGCGAGAGCGTGATCGGGATGCCGACGCGACGGTCCAGCACCTCGTTGAGGTGGCTGTTGCGCGGGTCGTAGTAGTCGGCGCGGTCGCCCGCGAAGCCCATCTCCTCGAACAGGAACTCGCGCAGCCGGTGCAGGCGCGACAGCGCGTCGCTCGCCCGCCGGGCGGGCTCGGCCGCGTCGGCCAGGCCGTTCAGATGGACGAGGTACCCGTCGACGTCGAGGCCCGGCTGCTCGGCCGCCGCGATGAGGAGGGCGGCGCGGGCCAGCGGGATCTCGGGATCGGGACGTCGGACGGCGGCGGTGAACTCGGCCAGCGAGGGGTCTCGATCCATCAACAACCGGGGGCGTGGTGGATTCCCGCGGTGCGCAGCGCCGCCCCCTGCAGCTCCTCGGCCAGGGTCAGCGTGCGCGCGGCCGCTCGCCGCGCCGCCTCCTGCGCTTCCGGCGTCGTCGCCAGCTTGAGCAGGAGTGAGCGACCGAGCTGGTGATGGAAACGCTCGTCCGGCTCGATCACGTCGCGGTAGAGCGTGGCGGTGATCCGGTCACCCGCGCGATCGCAGAACTCGATGAACTGGCGGTTCTTCACCACCGCGATGGCCTCGCGGGTGAACTGGCCGGCGGCCACCCGCTCCACGGTGGTCTCGAGCGAGTCGAGGTACTTGAACAGCGGCCCGAAGCCCTGGGCGAGCGGATCGAAGCCGGCCGCGTCGAAGCCCAGCTCTCCCAGCCGGTCCGCGATCATCCGGTAGTGCTTGGCCTCGTCGCCGGCCTGCCGCGCGAAGGCCATCTTCACCTCGACGTCGCTCGTGCTCACCAGCCAGCGCGCCGCGATCTCGGTGGCCTCGATCTCGTTCTTGAGCGCGACCTTCAAGAGATTGGCAACGTTCAAAGCACCGGTGACCTCGGGCTTGAGGGTCGCGTCCGGCTCCAGGCGGCGCAGCACCGCCTGGTTGGCCTCGTCGAGCTGGGCGACGAACTCGGCGGCGATCATGCCGCGAGCCCGCGCTGCAGGAGATCGGGGAGCTCCTGGGTCAGCGTCTCCTTGGTGACCACCCGGCGGCAGCGCGCGTGTAGCGGCTGGGTCGCGCGCGCGAGCGCGTGGGTGGTGAAGCCCAGCACCGGGACGCCGGGCGCCGCGTCCAGCGCTGCGAAGATGGCGTCGTAGTCCCAGCCATTGGTGGTCAGATCCACGATGGCCAGATCGGCCGGCTCGGGGGACGCGGGGGCCAGCGCGGCCGCGATCTCCTCGGGCGTGCGGGCGAAGCTGAGCGGCGTGCCCACGAGCCGTGCGGTCTCCCGGATGCGGGCGACGAAGAAAAGATCCCGAACGACGGCGATGACCTTCATCGCCCGGCTGCTCCTAGTCGTCCTGCTCCTGGACGCCGAGCCAGTACTTGTTCCACTCGGCGAGATGGGTGAGGGTCGTGAAGTCCCGCATGCGATCGAGGTAGACGATGCCGTTCAGGTGATCGGTCTCGTGCTGGATGACGCGGGCGAAGAACTCCTTCGCCACCACGTCGATCTTCCCGCCGTCGCGGTCGCGCGCCTCGAGCCGCACGCTGCCGAAGCGCGGCACCACGCCCCGCATGTCGGGCACCGAGAGGCAGCCCTCCCAGCCGTCTTCTTTCTCCTCGGTCAGCGGGGTCACCACCGGATTGATGAGGACCGTGAGGGGAATGGCGGGAGCGTCGGGATAGCGTGGGTTGCCGTGGACCTCGATCACGCAGATCTGCTTGAGCACGTGAACCTGGTTGCCCGCGAGCCCGGCGCCGTTGTACTCGCGCATGGTCTCCACCATGTCGTCGATCAGGCGCTGGGTATCGGCCGAGCGGATCTCGCCGAGCGGCACCGGCAGCGCCCGCTGCCGGAGCACCGGATGTCCAAGACGGGCAACCTTCAGGATGGCCATGCCTCTCTCCTCTCGCGGTCGAATTGTAGCACAGCCCCTCAGGCGCGCTCGAAGGCGGCCAGCACCTTCGGCCATCGCGGATCGTCGAGCGACGGCTGGAACGACGGATAGAGCTGGGTGCGATCGTACAGGCCGCGATAGCGCTCGCGGATGCGATCGCCGATCTCCTCGAAGGGCCCGGTCACCGCGAAGAGGTCGAGCGTTTCGTCGGAGATGAGATCGGTCATGCCGGTCCAGTCCCCCGCGAGTGACTTCTGGTGCAGCCGCGGAACCAGGTCCTCCAGTCCGTGGACCGCCAGCACCGACTGGTACGTGCGGGTGGACGCGTAGAACGCGATCTGCTGCTTCACCGCCCGCGCGTTGAGTCGCCGCTCCTCGGCGCTGTCGCCGAGCACGACCATGGTGGAGGCGCGGAAGGTGAAGTCGGCGCGCGAGCGGCCGCCGCGCGCGAGGCCCTCGGCCACCGCGGGGTGCACGCACTCGCGCAGGTAGCGCGCGCTGTGGAACGAGTGCACGTGCAGGCCGTCGCAGGCCTCGCCGGCGATGCGGCACATCTGCGGGTTCACCCCGGCCAGGTAGACCGGGATGCGCGGATGGTCGATCGGCCCCGGATCGAAGAACGGCGTCATGAGGTCGAATCGGTAGGAGCGGCCCTCGAAGCGCAGCGGGGTGCGATGCTGCCAGCAGTCCCAGATGGCGCGCAGCGCCTCGACGATCTCTCGCATGCGGGGGCCGGGGGCTTCCCACTTCACCGAGAAGCGCCGCTCGTTGTGCGCCTTCACCTGCGAGCCCAGGCCCATGACGAACCGGCCGCCCGAGGCCTTCTGCAGGTCCCATCCGGTCTGGGCCAGGATCATCGGACTCCGTGGGAAGGCCACCGCGATGGCGGTGCCGAGGCCGATCCGCGTGGTCGAGGTCGCGGCGACCGCGAGCGGCAGGAACGGATCGTGGCGGGTCTCGGCCGACCAGATCGCGCCGAAGCCCAGGTCCTCGGCCCGGCGCGTGTAGGCTGGCACGGACGGCAGGTCGAAGGTCATCAGTCCGACGTCGAGCCTCATGCGCTGTTGTCCAGGTAGATCGAGGCGTTGCGCCTGAGTCCCGAAGCCCTGGCTCGAAGGAGCGGCGTGCCCCGGAAGCGCTCCCGGATGGCCGCGTCGTCCATCCTGGCGAGGGCGGAGG
>DATFWA010000044.1:0-6897 GCA_035259825.1 Candidatus Methylomirabilota bacterium
GCCCGAGCACGAATTGCAGGCGAGCCTGGAGGCGCGCACCGTCGCCAACGTCCACGACGCCCATGCCACCCTGGTGATCCACACCGGCTCGCCCAGCCCCGGAACCGAGCTGACGGTCGACGCGGCCCACAAGAGCGGCAAGGCGCTCCGCGAGATTCGCCTCGCGCTACCGGTGAGCGCCGGCGACATCAGCAGCGCCGGCGAGGACATCGCGCAGTGGATCGAGACTGTTCCCGGCACCACCCTGAACGTCGGGGGACCGCGAGAGAGCGAAGCGCCGCTGTACTGGCCGGCGCGCGAGTGCCTCCATCACGCGTTTTCCATCCTGCGCGCCCGCGGGCTCCTGCCGTCGGCGAGTGATGCCGACGTCGAGACGGCCAGGTTCCTGCGCGGCGAGTTCGTCGAGGTCTTCCGGCACTGGGACACCATCCGGTGGCAGGGACCGGCCTGGATGTCCGGCATCGTCACGATCGCCGCTTCGCTCATGGCGAGCAGCGCGCCGAAGGGCTGGGCCGATATCGTCGCGAGCCCGCTCTTCGCGGGGCTGGCGTGTATGCTCATGGCGTTCGGCGCGGTCTGCGTGGTCCTGCAGGCCAACCTGATCGCCTATCACCGGCGCCTGCAGACCGAGCTGCGGACCCGTCTGGCGGCCCTCCGGCTCCCGCCGGAGCAGCGGCCCGCGCTCCGCTCGGAGCTGCCCTTCTCGTTCGAGGGCCGTCGCTTCTGGGCGACCGCGTCGGCCTGGCTGCTGCTCTACACGAACGGCTTGTGCGTCGCGGTGGGCGCGGCCGTCGCGTACAGCCTCTCGCTGATGAGCCCCTTCGGTCTCCGCCACATGCCCGCGGTGCTGGCCATCCTGGCCGTCGAGCTGCCGCTCGCGCTGCTCGTCTGGTCGCTGCTGCGCGCCGGTCGCGGCGCGATCACTGTGCCTTCCCGGTCACCTCGATCACGCGCCCGGCGCGCAGGATGACGGCCTTGATCTCCTGACCCGACTTCAGCGTGGCGAGGTGATCCCGAACCTTCGCCATGTTGGCGGCGTTGGTCGCGGCCACCCCCTCGACGGAGAGGATGATGTCCCCGCCCAGCACCACCTGCTGACCGTCGATCGTCACCACCCGGGTGCCGCCTCGCAGTCCCGCCTCGTCTCCCGGGGAGCCCTTGGCCACGCTCTTGATGAGAAAGCCGCTCATGTTGTTTGGAACGTTGAGCATGTCGGCCAAATCGTCGGTGAGGAACTGGCCCTCGAGGCCGGCCCAGAACGACTTCTTGGCGAGAAGCAGCTCCTGCGCAGTCTTCATGGTGACGACGAAGCCCAAGCCCTCGCTGCCGCCGGACTTCGAGATGTTGTGGCTCACGATGCCGATGACGTCGCCGGCGGCATTGAACATCGGACCGCCGGAGTTGCCGGTGTTGATGGTGGCGTCGGTCTGGAAGAACTCGGCCAGCGGCATGGTCTTGTAGACCGTGTTCGGCGCCCACCGCGCGCTGATGAGCCCCGCGCTCAGCGAGTAGCTGAGGCCGTAGGGCGCGCCCACGATGTAGACCGGATCGCCCACCCGCACCGTGTCCGAGTTGGCCATCTTCGCCACGCGCGCCGTGGTGGGTACCCGGTCGATCTGGATCAGTGAGAGGTCGGCCGCCAGCTCGGACGCGACCACGCGCGCCGGCATCGACTCGCCGCCCAGGAACTCGACCGTGATCTCGTTCATGGAGTGCACGACGTGGGCCGCCGTCATGATCTTGCCGTCGTTGGAAACCAGCACGCCGGAGCCCGTCTCGTTGAACCGGGTCTGACCGCTGATCGTTACCTCGCTACCCTTGGCGCGGATCACCACCACCGAAGGAGTGACCTTGCGAAAGACCTCGCCCGGCGTCTGCGCCTCGGCGCTTCCGGGAATCCAGACCGCCACCACCGCCAGCACCACCGCCCACGCTGTGCGCATAACCGCTCCTTTCAGGGGTCCCCTTCTCGGACGACCGGATTGTAGAGCATCGCGGCAAGTCCCGGCGAGTGGGATATACTCCGCCAGGATGCGATGCGCCTCGCAGCTCGACCGATAGAAGGAGGCCCCGGAATGCTGAGACTCTCGCGCTGCGCCGCCTCGGGTCTGGTGGCAGCCCTCCTGCTCGCCGGCTGCACGATGGCGTCCCCGAAGGCGGCCGGCCCCGCTGCGACGGCGGCCGACGGCGCCGCCCGGCGGCCGGTGACCGAGGTCCTCCCCAACGGGCTCACCCTGGTGACGCAGGAGCAGCGCTCGTCGGACATCGTGGCGGTCTACCTCTGGGTCGTCACTGGCGTGCGCTTCGAGACCCCGGACGGGCTGGGCTACGCGCACTTCCAGGAGCACATGCTGTTCAAGGGTACCGACACCTTCGGCCCCGGCTACATCGACCGGACAGTGGAGGGCCAGGGCGGCCGCAGCAACGCCTTCACCTCGTTCGACTACACCACGTTCCAGATCCTGGTGCCGAGCGAAGGCACGCGGAAGGCTTTCGAGCTGCTCGAGGCCATGGCGTTCCGCTCCGCCTTCGAGCCCAAGGAGATCGACGCCGAGCGCCAGGTCATCTTCGAGGAGTCCCGCATCGAGACCGACACGCCGAAGTCGGCGATCATCCGGCAGCTCTACGGTCTGGTCTTCCCCGACCACCCCTACGGCCGTCCCGTCCTGGGCACCCAGCAGACCATGAACGCGGCCAACCAGGCCAAGCTCAAGGCGTTCAACAAGCAGTACTACACGCCGGAAAACATGATCCTCACCGTGGTGGGGCCGGTCGATCCGAAGCAGGCGCGGGCGATGGCCGACGCCACGTTCGGCAAGCGGCCCAAGATCGGCTACGCCCCGGCCCCCAACCCGCCGCTCGCGCCGCTGAGGGGCATCGTTTGCAAGACGGTGGATCGGCCCGAGCAGCAGGCGCAGTTCGCGCTGGGCTGGCAAGCGCCGAGTCTGTCGAATCCCGACAGCTTCGCCCTGGACCTGGTGGCGACCATCCTCGGCGGCAGCGAGAGTGCGCGGCTGCAGCGGACGCTGCGCGACGGTGAGCGTATCGTGTCCGGGATCAACGTCTCCAATGCCTCGATGTCGCTCAGCGGCATCTTCTACGTGCATGCGCAGCTCGAGCCGGCCGACGTCGACAAGGTCAAGGCGCGCATCCTCGAGGAGCTGGGCCGCCTCGAGGCGGAGGGCCCGACCGAGGAGGAGCGCGAGCTGGCGGTCACGCGGGCCGAGTCCGACCACGCCTTCTCCTACGAGACGGCCGGCGGGATCGCCACCGCCTACGGCACCGCCCAGGTCAACGGTACCCTCGAGGACGAGCTGCGCTACGTCGACCGGCTCCGCGCGGTCACCCGGGAGCAGATCCGCGACGTGGCCCGCAAGTACCTGCCCCTCACCGACTACGCGTGCATAACCTTCGCGCCGAGGAACAAGTGATGCGTGCTCAACCGACCTCGTGGCGTGTCCTGGCCGCGGTGGCGCTCGTGGCCCTGGTCGTTCCGTCGACCGCGGCCCCGCAGTCGACCCCCATCAGCCGCACCCGCCTGCCCTACGGCCTCACCGTGGTCGTGCGCGAGAACCACGAGCAGCCGGTAGTGGCCTATTCGCTGATGGCGCGCATGGGCACCCGCACCGAGACTCCGGACAACGCGGGCATCTCGAACCTCCTGCAGCAGTTGATGGTGCGGGGCACGAACAAGATGAACGGCGAGCAGATCGCCGAGGCCGCGGACCGGATGGGCGGCACCATCGACGCCTACGGCGACGCCGACTACTCCGAGATCACCGCCACCGCGCTGACGCGCCATTGGCAGCAGATGCTGGAGCTGGTCGGCGACTGCGCCCTGAATCCCACCCTGCCCGATGGCACGCTCCAGGCCGTCCGCAGCTTCGTGGCCCGGCAGATCCGCAACCGGGGCGACAAGCCCTTCGACGCCGCTTCCGACCGGATGCGGCTCGATCTGTTCGGCGCGAACCCCTACGCCTGGGATCCGCTCGGCCGCCGGGAGAGCGTGGAGAAGATCGACCGCGACGCGCTGGTCGCCTACTACCGGCGCTTCTACGTGCCCAGCCACCTCGTGCTGGCGGTCAGCGGTGACGTCAAGACCGGCGAGGTGATCGGCGCCGCCCAGCGGATCTTCGGGCTGCTGAAGCCGGCGAAGGCGGACTTGCCGCCGGCCCCCGCGCCCCCGCCGATGGCGGCCTCGCGCGAGGTGCTGACCGTGCCCGGCGCCCAGGCGCAGATCTTCATGGGCACGCTGGCGCCGCCCCTGAATGATCCCGACCACCCACCCCTGAAGGTGCTCACCGCGCTGCTGGGCGGCGGCATGGCCTCGCGCTTCTTCTCGGAGCTGCGCGATCAGCAAGCGCTGGCCTACAGCACCGCCGCGCTCTATCCCTCGCGCATCGATCGCAGCGGCTTCGTGGCCATTCTGGGCACCGCGCCGGAGAACGTGCCGAAGGCGGAGGCCGCCCTCACCGCGCAGCTCGAGCGCGCGCGGAGCCAGCTGGCGACCGAGGAGGAGATCTCGGTGGCCCGCGCCTACGTGCTGGGCAGCCAGGCCATGGATCGCCAGACCAACGCCCGACAGGCCTGGTACCTGGCGTTCTACGAGACCGCGGGCGTTGGCTACGAGTTCCTCGACCACTACGCGAGCGCGGTCAAGAAGGTCACGCCGGCCGACGTGCAGCGGGTGGCCCGGAAGTACGCGACTACCGTCCGTACGGTGATCGTCAAGCCGAACTAAGCGGTCGGCCGTGACGCCCGGTGGTTCAGCTCGATCGGGATGGCCGCCTTGGCCAGCACCGTGAAGACGAAGGCGCCGAGGGCCCACAGCCCCGCGCACACCATCAACTCCACCCAGGTCGGGACATAGCGCGGGATCTTGCCCCAGGGCTCGGGCACAAACCCCGGGATGATCGTGCCGATGCTCTTCTCGATCAGGACGCCGACGAACAGCATCGCGCAGGCCAGGTAGAGCAGGGGCGGCGTTCGACGCACGCGGTGGACGCTCAGCATCGCGGCGGCCACCAGCACCAGTCCGACCGAGGCCCAGCTCCACGGCACCAGGTCGTACCGTCCCTCGAGGCCGCGGTAGAGGTACTCCGCACTCTCGCTGTGGTGCGTGGTCCGGTAGAACTCGGTGAACAGCTCGGACACCAGCATCACCAACCCCACCTGCGCGGCCACCGTCGCGATCAGGCGAGCTTCTGGATCGTCTCCTCGGCCACCGCGTACGCGGTGTTCCGCCGGATCACCGCCAGGATGATGATCATCAGCGCGGGGCCGGCCGCGAACGCGGTGGCCAGGAACCGCGGACCGAGCAGCGCGGTGTGCCAGTACGGTCGCGCGGGCAGCCCAGCGTACAGGAACGCGGTGACCAGGTGCACGCTCACCGCCCACAGGATGGAGAGGAACACCGCCGGCACGTAGTAGCGCGGGTTCGGCTCGCGGCCGCGGTAGTGGCTGTAGAGGATGTAGAGCGGGATGGCGAGGTTCAGGACGAGGTAACCGTTCAGCACCAGGATGTCCCACGCTAGCATCGAGCGCGGCCAGTTGAAGATTCCGATGATAGGCGCGAGGTGCCAGAGCCGCTCCGGCCCGCCCACGTCCACCACCACGAAGCCGATGGCGGTGACGAGCGAGGCGACCGCGAGTCCCTCGCCGAACAGCACCGCGCTCTTGAAATCCTGGTCGTGGAGCACGTAGGTCGGCATCACCAGGATCACCGCCGCCGCGGCCATGCCCACCAGGAACGTGAAGCAGGAGATGTAGAGCCCCCAGCTCACGTGGTCGTGCATGCCGGTGACCGCGAGCCCCTCGCGCAGCTGGATCGAGTAGGCGTAGGCGCCGGCCAGCATCACCAGGGTGAGCGTGGCCATCCAGACGTGATAGCGGACGCGGCCGCTCGTGACCTCGCGCAGCGCGGAGGTGAAGAACCCGGCGAGCGAGGCGCGCGGCGGAGGAGCCGTCAGCGTGCTCATCACGTGGTCAGTCCATGTAGTACCAGAACTTCGGCTCCGTCCCGAGGTCTTCCTTGAGCCGGAAGACCTTCTTGTTGGCGAGCACCCAGCGGATCTCGCTGTCCGGATCGAGCAGGTTGCCGAACACCCGCGCCCCGGTCGGGCAGGCCTCCACGCAGGCCGGATTGCGCCCCTCGCGCGAGCGCTGGATGCAGAAGGTGCATTTCTCCACGACTCCACGTTTCCTCAAACGGTTCCCGAGATAGTGCTGGTTCGGGTTCACCTCGTCGGCGGGAACGACCGGATCGCTCCAGTTGAACCGGCGCGCGTCGTACGGGCAAGCCGCGATGCAGTAGCGGCACCCGATGCACCAGTTGTAGTCGACCACCACGATGCCGTCCGGCTCCATCCAGGTCGCCTTGACCGGGCACACGTCCACGCAGGGCGGGTTCTGGCAGTGGAAGCACTGCGTGCCGACGTAGAAGTGGCCGGCCGCCGGGACCTCGTGGAAGAAGTTGTCTTCCGCGTGGCCGAAGTCCATCTGGCCCTTCTTGTGCTCGTGAATGCGGATGTACTGGATGCCGGTACGCCGATCCTGGTTGTTCTCCTTCACGCAGCCGCGGATGCAGTCCATGTAGCCTCGGCACTTCGAGATGTTGAACGCGTAGCCGTAGAGCACGCCGGGGCGCGCGCCGGTCGCGCTCACGTCCACCCGCTGCCCGGTGCGCAGCTCGTGGAGGCGCTCCAGCCGGTGCACCGTGTCCGCTTTCTCCTTGTCGGTCATCAGGCGGAAGTTGCCCTGGAAGTACTCCTGCCAGTCGAGCACCGCGCGCTCGCGCGACTCCGCGGAGGCCAGCGGGTTGCACGCGGTCTGGAAGAGCCCGAGCCCGGCGAGGAGCCCCGCGGCGATGCCGCCGAGCGCGGTGCGGCGGTCGACCTG
>DATFWA010000045.1:0-24279 GCA_035259825.1 Candidatus Methylomirabilota bacterium
GCGTCGACTCGCGCGACGAGCCCGCCCGGCTCGGGATCCGGAACCGGGATCTCCTCGAAGCGCAGGTCACCCGGACCGTGGAAGACCTGGGCCCGCATGACTAGCGGGCGATCATCCCCACCGGGCGCCGACCCAGCACCGGAGCGCGATGCCGACGCGGCGGTGGGCCGGCAGGGTCACGCGCCCGTTGAAGACGTCGAAGCGGCGCGCCTCGATGGCGCGTAGCAGGGCGAAGTAGGTCCGCCCCATGATCTCGGCCGCGAAGAGGCTCCGCGCGTCGCCCGCAGGAAGCGCGGCCCACGCGCGCTGGTAGTACTCGCGGGCGCGCGCGGCCTCGAAGGTCATGAGATCCACGAACTGCGCGGTGTAGCGGCCCTTGGCCAGGTCCTCGGCGGTCACTCCGAAGCGGCGCAGGTCGGTCTGGGGCAGGTAGACCCGCCCGATGCGCGCGTCGGCGTGCACGTCGCGCAGGATGTTGGTGAGCTGCAGGGCGACGCCCAGGTTCACCGCGTACTCCCGCGTGCGCGGATCCGTGTAGCCGAAGATCTCGATGCAGCAGAGGCCGACCGCGGAGGCGACCCGATAGCAGTAGGGATAGAGCGCTTCGAACGTCTCGTAGGTCGGATGGTCCATGTCCATCTCGACCCCCGCGATGATCTCCTCGAGGGCCACGCGCGGGATCGGGAACTGGCGGACCGCCACCTGCAGCCGCTGGCCGGCCGGGTGCTCGGGTTGCCCATCGTAGACGCGGGCGATCTCGTCGCGCCAACGCTGCAGCTCGGCGCGCTGAGCCGCGCGGTCCTGGCCCAGGTCGACCGCGTCGTCGACGATGCGGCAGAACGCGTAGCAGGCGTAGATGGCTTCGCGCTGCGCGCGGGGCAGGCAGAGAAACGCGTAGAAGAAGTTCGACCGGCTCTTACGCGTGAGCCGCGAGACGAACTGGCCCGCGTTCACGCGGCCCTCGCGCGCCGGGACTTGGCGTACCCGTGGTCGGTGAACCAGGCGACCGCGTCGACGAGGGCCGTCTCGGCCGGCGTCTGCGGCAGGCCCAGCTCGCGGATGGCCTTCTCCGCGTTGAAGTACATGCGCTTGCGGGCCATGCGGACCGCGGTGAGCGCGACCGCGGGGGGCCGGCGCGTGACGCGCGCGACGCCTTCCATCGCGGCCGCGGCCATCCAGGCCACCGCGTAGGGCACCCGGAACCGCGGCGCCGGCACGCCGGTGAGCGCGGAGAGCATGCGGAAGATTTCGAGCAGCGACAAGTTGCGGTGGCCCAGGATGTAGCGCTCCCCCACCCGCCCCTTCAAGGCGGCCTGGATATGACCGCGCGCGACGTCCCGCACGTGGACCACGTTGAGCCCGGTGTCCACCGAGCCGATCATCTTGCCGTTCATGAAGTCCACGATCATCTGCCCGGTGGGCGTGGGCTTCACGTCCCAGGGCCCGATGGGCGCCGACGGGTTGACGATGACCACCGGGGCGCCGCGCGCCGCCCACTCGTCGGCCACACGCTCGGCGAGGAACTTGGATGCTTTGTACGCGCCGACCATGTCGGCGAGCGACACCGGCGTGGTTTCGTCGCCGGGCGTGCCGTCCTTCGGGATCCCGACCGCGCCGACCGTGGAGGTGTAGACGATCCGCTCCGCGCCCGCGTCGGCGGCGGCCTGCAGCAGGTGCCGAGTCCCGTCGACGTTCGCGCGGTAGATCACTCGCAGGTCGGGCGCCCAGAGCCGATAGTCGGCGGCCGCGTGGTAGACGTGACGGGTGCCCGCCACCGCGCGCCGGAGCGAAGCAGGATCGAGCAGATCGCCCTCGACGATCTCCACTGCGCAGCCGGCGAGCGCGCGTCGATCGCCACCGGGCCGCGCGAGCACCCGCACCGCGTGGCCGTCAGCCAGCAGCTCGCGCACGAGGTTCGCTCCCACGAACCCGGTGCCGCCGGTGACCAGGACGTCCATGACGTTGCCTCAGGCCGCGAACGCGGCGAGCAGGCGGGCCACCGCGGCGAGGCCACGGTGGGTGGCGCGCCGCAAGGCCATCGCCCGCGGCAGCACCCGGGGCCGCGTCACCGCGAGGGCCAGCGCGCGCGCCGTCCGCACCTTGCCGTCCTCGCTCACCAGGCCGATCAGCTCCGGGGGCAGGCTCTCGCTCGCCACGTCGGACACCGCCCGCACCACGAGGGTGGGACACCCGGCGCCGGCGGCGTGCGCGAGGATCAACGAGGACTCCATGTCGACGGCGACCGCGCCGGTCAGGGAGAACAGGGCCGCCTTGGCCTCGGGGGTCGCGACTACGTCTCGCGAGGTGGTCAGGGTGCCGCGCCGGGCGGACGAGGCCAGCCCGGTCGCGCGGCCATAGGGCGTGGGCGTCACGTTCAGCCGCTCCGCCGCGGGCCCGATCACGCTCTCGGGCAGGACGAGATCACCGGCGCGCAGCTCGGGAGACAGCGCGCCGCACACGCCCGCCGAGATCACCAGCGGCTGCTCGAGCCCGACACGGAGCGAGGGCCATCGCGTGGTGAGCTGACCGGCTCGCAGACCCACCGAGGCGAGCCGGAGGGTGCCGCGACCGAAGACGGGAAACGGAAAGGACGGGATCGCGGGCAGCTCGAGGTGGCGGGCCATGGCCCGCGCCTCGAGCTCAACCGCGGTGAGGATCAGGATCCGGGACACTCCGCGCCACGGCCCGTTCGGCCTTCTCCCGCTCCTTGCGCTCGAGCCAGGCCTTCCAGCTGTTCCCGGCCGCGGTGTCCTTGCCGGTGAACTTGATGTTGGCGAGCTCGGAGTAGCGGAGCGTGAAGGGACCCTCACCGCTCTCGTCGAAGTACTCGATGAAGGGCTCCGGAGCATAGGTGTTTCGATTGAAGATGTAGCCGACGATCTCGGTCCCGTCCCGCTTGACGATGGTGGTGTTGCCCCGATAGTCGAAGGCGAACTCGACGACCTCCTCGAGCGTGAGGTACTCGCCGACGTCGGGCACCCAGCCTTCGAGACTCACGGTGCGGCGACCTACAGCTTGCCGGTCAGGGTGACTCCGACCGTCTCGACGAAGCCGCGCACCGAGCTGAACGTGTAGTCGACCGCGGTGGCCTCGTACCCGCAGTGCACCATGCAGTCGCGGCACTTCTCGTTGCCGCTCTTCTTCCCGTAGTTCTCCCAGGGGGTGGTCTCCATCAGCTCCTGGAAGGTACGCGCGTAGCCCTCCTGTAGCAGGTAGCAGGGCCGCTGCCATCCGAACATGTTGTAGGTCGGATTGCCCCAGGGCGTGCACTCGAAGTCCTTCTTGCCCATGAGGAACCGCAGGAACAGCGGCGACTGGTTGAAGCGCCACCGCTTCTTGGGCGTAGAGAGCATCCGCGAGAACAGCTCGTGGGTCCGCGATTGCAGCAGGAAGTGCTCCTGGTCCGGCGCCTTCGAGTAGCTGTAGCCCGGGGAGACCATCATGCCCTCGACACCCAGGTTCATCATCTCGTCGAAGAACTCGCGCATCCGCAGCGGCGACGCCCCGTCGAAGAGAGTGCTGTTGGTGGTCACGCGGAACCCGCGCGCCACCGCCTCCCGGATCGCGGGCACCGCCTGGTCGTAGACCCCGTCGCGGCAGACCGCCTCGTCGTGCTCCTCGCGCAGCCCATCCATGTGCACGCTGAACGACAGGTACTTGGACGGCGTGAAGAGGTGGAGCTTTTCCTTCAGCAGGATGGCGTTCGTGCAGAGATACACGTACTTCTTTCGCTTCACCAGCTCGGCCACCAGGCGATCGATGTCCGGGTACATGAGCGGCTCGCCGCCCGGGATGCTGACGATGGGGGCCCCGCACTCCTCCACCGCGGCCAGGCACTTCTCCACGCTCAGGTTCTTGCGGAGGATCTGGGCCGGGTACTGGATCTTCCCACAGCCGGCGCAGGCCAGGTTACAGCGGAAGAGGGGCTCCAGCATCAGCACGAACGGATAGCGCTTGCGCCGCGCGAGCTTCTGGCGCAGCACATACGTCGCGACCGTCAACATCTGAGACAACGGAACGCTCATGCTCGACGACCCTTTCGCTGTTAGGACGCACGGCCCCCGCCAGACGTCGCGGAGGCTGACAGAGTTCCGGCCGGCCACCGGCCGCCCGCAGCCCGGCTGATGCTATACAGTAGCAGAAACGTCGTCACTTGAATCACTATTCCGGCCCCGCCGAGGGCCCATTCACCGATCCAGAAGGTCAGGCCGAGGTTGAAGAGGAGCACCAGGCCGTAGAGCGCGACCCCGAGGAGAGGTGACCCCGCGCCAGACTCGCCCACCGCGACCAGGCCTCCCACCGTAGCCCATCCGACCAGCAGCCACCCGACGAAGTTCGACAGCGGAACGCCGAAGTAGACGCCGCCGGCCGGGTAGTAGAAGACGTGACCGAGGAACCACCGGTCGCCCAGGACGGCCAGCGGATCGATGACGACGTCGAGCAGGGCCATCAGCAGCCCCGCCAGCAGCACCATGCGCACCCGGCCCCCGCGGCTGCCCGCCCACGTGCGCGGCAGCGCCAGGCGGGCCAGGCAAAACCCGGCATAGGCGAGAAACGGAAACGACATGGGCGAGAAGATCGGGATGTTGGAGACGAACAGCTCAGCGCCACGCGTCTCGCCGGTGTAGTGATAGAGGCCGAACGGGATGCCGATGCGCGTCGAGAAGAGCTCGGCGACCAGCGCCACGGTGAAGCCCCAGGCCAGATACAGCACCGCGCGGCGCGTTCCGAGGTCTCGGGTCGCCGCGATCAGGAAGACGACGAGCAAACCGATCACGTAGGGACGGTGCGTGGCGGTGCCGACGAGCTGCGTCGCGATCAGCACGAGCGTCGTCACGTGCTCACCTTACGGAAATCACCGATTTTTTTCAAGAACCGCGCGGGGATTATCGCATCGCCATGCTAGTATTTAGCGATGTTTTCGTCGTCCCCTCCCGATCCGTGGCCGCTTCCGCTGCGTCCGGTCGCGGCGCTGGGCCGCGTGACCCTCGACGTGGTCGAGGCGCTGGGGCGCTTCGGTCTCTTCCTGGTGCAGGCCATCGCGGCCACGTTCATCCCGCCCTTCAAGCTCGGCCGCTTGCTCGACCGGATCCACTTCATCGGCTTCCGCTCCCTGACCATCGTGATCCTGACCGGCGCGTTCACCGGCATGGTGCTGGGCCTGCAGATCTTCCTCACCCTCTCGCGCTTCGGCTCCGAGGCCTACCTGGGGCCGGCGGTGGCCCTGTCGCTCATCCGCGAGCTGGGACCGGTGCTCTGCGCCGTCTTCGTGACTGGCCTGGCCGGCTCCGCGCTCACCGCCGAGATCGGGATCATGAAGATCACGGAGCAGATCGACGCGCTGCAGGTCATGGCGCTCAACCCGATCCGCTATCTGGTGGTGCCGGCGCTGATCGCCGGGCTTATCACCTTCCCGCTGATGGTTTCGATCTTCGACGTGGTGGGCATCTTCGGCGGCTATCTGGTCGGCGTGGAGCTGCTGGGCCTGTCCCCGGGCACCTACTTCGGCGAGATGAAGACCTTCGTGGACTGGTCGGACCTGATGACCGGCTACTGGAAGGCGCTCTCGTTCGGTCTCATCGTCCCGTGGGTATGCACCTACAAGGGGTTCCACTGCGGGCATGGCGCCGAAGGAGTGGCGCGCGCGACCACGCAAGCGGTGGTGCTGGCCTCGGTGCTGATCCTCGTGTGGGACTACTTCCTGGGCTCCGTGCTGCCGTGATCCGGGTGCACGGACTCCAGAAGCGCTTCGGCGCCCAGCCGGTGCTCCGCGGTCTCGATCTGGACATCGCCACCGGCGAGATCATGGTGGTGATCGGACGCAGCGGCGGCGGCAAGTCGGTGCTCCTCAAGCACCTCATCGGGCTGCTGCGGCCCGACGCGGGCACGGTGGTGGTGGACGGCGTCGAGATCACCCGGCTGCGCGGGCGGGACCTGGACCGCGTGCGCGACCGCTACGGCGTCGTCTTCCAGGGCGGCGCGCTCTTCGACTCCATGTCGGTCTACGACAACGTGGCCTTCCCGCTGCTGGAGAAGAGCCTGCTCGCCCCCGGCGAGGTCCACGACCGCGTGCAGGAGAAGCTCGAGCAGGTCGGCCTCGCGGGCATGGGGCCCAAGAATCCGGCGGAGATCTCGGGCGGTATGCGCAAGCGGGTGGCGATCGCGCGAGCGCTCGTCACCGAGCCCGAGATCGTCTTCTTCGACGAGCCGACCACCGGCCTGGACCCGATCCTGGTCAACACCATCCATCACCTGATCGTGGAGCTGCACCGCAAGTTCCGCTTCACCGCGCTCATGGTCAGTCACGAGATCCCGGAGATCTTCGAGATCGCGGATCGCGTCGCGATGCTCCACGACGGCGTGATCGTGGAGGTCGGCCCGCCCGACGGGGTGCGGACCTCCGCGAATCCGGTCGTCCAGCACTTCATTCGCGGGGAAGTCGAGGCGGTGCCTGCCGAGCCGCGGCGGTAACCGGGGAGATCGAGCATGAGGCGATCGGTACTGGATCTGGGCGTGGGCATCTTCGTGCTCATCGGCCTGCTCGCGCTGGGCTGGATGTCGGTCAAGCTCGGGCGCGTGGACTTCCTCGGCAGCAAGGGCTACGTGGTCAACGCCGAGTTCCCGACGGTGGGCGGGCTCAAGGTCGGCTCCACCATCGAGATCGCCGGAGTCGAGGTCGGCCGGGTCGACCGCATCCAGCTGAAGGACTACCAGGCCCAGGTGGTCATGGTGATCCAGCCGCAGATCAAGCTGCAGGAAGACTCGATCGCGTCGATCAAGACCAAGGGGCTCATCGGCGAGCGCTACGTCCGGATCAGCCCCGGGGGCTCCGAGAAGCTGATCCCGCCGAACGGACGGATCCGCGAGGTGGAGCCGCCCGTCGACATCGAAGAGCTGCTCTCCAAGTACATCTTCGGCAAGGTGTAGAGTCCGCACCGGGAGGATCTATGAACTGGGTTCGGGTGAACGCGGTGGCGCTGGCGGCGACGGTGGCCCTGGCGATGACGGCGGCTTCCGCCTCGGCGGGCGTGCCGACCGATCAGCTGCGCGGCGCCGTCGACCGGGTGCTGAAGACCCTGGACGATCCGTCGCTCAAGGGACAGAACAAGCTCGCGGAGCGCCGGGTCGCGGTCCGCAAGATCGCCAACGAGATCTTCGACTTCGCAGAGATCGCCAAGCGCTCGCTCGCCCAGCACTGGCAGCCGCTCTCCGAGGCACAGCGCAACGAGTTCGTCGGCCTCTTCGCCGATCTCCTCGAGCGCTCCTACATCTCCAAGATCGAGACCTACGGCGGCGAGAAAATCCAGTACACCGCGGAGCGGATGGACGGCGACTTCGCCACCGTGTCCACCAAGATCGTCACCAAGAACGGCACCGAGGTGCCGGTCGACTATCGCATGGTCAAGCGGACCGACCACTGGCTCGTCTACGACGTGAGTATCGAGGGCGTGAGCCTGGTGTCGAGCTACCGCACCCAGTTCAACAAGATCATCCAAACCTCCTCCTACAACGAGCTCGTCACCAAGTTGCGCACCAAGCAGGACGAGCTGATGGCGGAGGACAAGGGGCAGAAGAAGAAGCTGTGACCGGCGGCGACCTCGCCGGCCTCCTCGACTTCCGCTCCTGTTTCGGTCCGGGCTCGCGGCCCTGACCGGCCCGATCGCCCCTGTCGCCGTGATCGCCTAGTGTCGCGCTTCATTCGTCCGCTGCTGGTGTTGGGTGGCCTGGCGGTCGTCGGCTACCTGATCGCTCAGATCGGTCCCGCCGCGATCTGGTCCTCCTTCGTGAAGCTGGGGTGGCGCCTGCCGCTGGTGCTGATCTTCCCCTACGTACTCGCAGCGGCGCTGGACACGCTCGCCTGGCGAGTGCTGGTGCCGGGCCCGGTGCCTTTCGGACTGATCTTCCGGGCGCGGCTGGCCGGCGAGGCGGTCAACCTGGCCACGCCGACCATGGCGGTGGGCGGCGAGCCGCTCAAGGCGTACCTGTTGAGACCGCACGTGCCGCTGATCGACGGCTTCGTGTCGGTCATCGCGGACAAGACCACCATCGTGGTCGGTCAGATCTTCTTCCTCGCCGCAGGTCTGCTCGCCGCCCAGACGCTGGCGCCGTCCGGCCGCCTCATGCCGATCATGACCGGCCTCCTCGGCGTAGAGATCCTCGCGATCGGCGGATTCGTGCTGGTCCAGGCGAGCGGCGGGCTCGGCGGAGGCGGCCGGCTGCTCGGCCGCATCGGGTCGCGTATGGGCTGGGCCGGCGGCGCGCGCTATCTCCAGGGCCTCGGCGACCTGGACCGCGCCCTCGCCGCACTCTACCGGAACGACCGCCGCCGTCTGCTCGCGTCGGCGATCGTCCACGCCGTGGCGTGGGCCACCGGTGGGCTCGAGATCTACATCGTCATGCGGCTGCTGGGAACCGACGTGCCCTTTCTGACGTCCTTGATCATCGAGGCCTTCGCGGGCGGGGTGAAGTTCGCGAGCTTCATGGTCCCGGCCTCACTCGGAGCCCTCGAAGGCGGCTATGTGGCTTTCTTCGAAGCGTTCGGGTTTACCGCGACCGCCGGTCTGTCGTTCGTGCTGGTCCGCCGGCTGCGCGAGATGGTCTGGGCCGGAATCGGCTTCCTGGCCATGGGGGTGTCCGGGCGGACCGCCGTCCGCTCGGCGGCCGACGAGACATCAGGCTCGGTCTGAGGCAGGTGGGCAAATGCTGTGCTAGACTCAATCATTCTTGCCGCGAACGTTTGCTCCGTCGCTTGAACCGACGGTGATGTGAGGAGGAACTCGTGGGATCTGTGCGCGTCGCCATCGTCGGAGTTGGGAACTGCGCCTCCGCCCTCGTCCAGGGCGTTCACTACTATCGAGGCGTCGCCGACGACGGCTTCATTCCGGGCCTCATGCGTCCGCGGCTCGGGGGATACCACGTCTCCGACATCGAGTTCTCCGCCGCCTTCGACATCGACGCGCGCAAGGTGGGCAAGGATCTCGGTGAGGCGATCTGGTCCGAGCCCAACAACACCGTGCGCTTCGCGGAGGTCCCGACCCTCGGCGTGCCGGTGCAGCGGGGCATGACCCACGACGGCCTCGGTCACTACCTCTCCCAGGTCATCACCAAGGCACCCGGCACCACCGCCGACATCAAGGGCATCCTCCGCGAGACCCGCACCGACGTGGTGGTCAACTTCCTGCCGGTGGGCAGTGAGATGGCGACCAAATGGTACGTCGAGCAGGTGCTCGACGCAGGCTGCGGCTTCGTCAACTGCATCCCGGTCTTCATCGCGCGCGAGGACTACTGGCGGCGCCGCTTCGAGGATCGCGGTTTGCCGGTGGTGGGCGACGACGTGAAGTCCCAGGTGGGCGCCACCATCGTGCACCGCATCCTGACCAAGCTCTTCATGGATCGCGGCGTGCGGCTCGAGCGCACCAGCCAGCTCAACGTGGGCGGCAACACCGACTTCTTCAACATGCTGGAGCGCCAGCGTCTGGCCTCCAAGAAGATCTCCAAGACCGACTCGGTCCGCTCCCAGCTCGCCCACGACATGGCCGACGACGATATCCACATCGGCCCGAGCGACTACGTGCCGTGGCTGCAGGATCGCAAGTGGGCTCACATCCGACTGGAAGGCCGAAGCTTCGGCGATCAGCCGATCAACGTGGAGTTGAAGCTCGAGGTATGGGACTCGCCCAACTCGGCGGGAGTCGTGATCGACGCGATCCGCTCCTGCAAGATCGCCATGGATCGCGGCATCAAGGGGGCGCTCCTGGCTCCGTCGGCGTACCTGATGAAGTCGCCACCCGAGCAGTGGTCGGACGAGGTGGCGCACACCCGACTGGAAAAGTTCATCGGCGGCGCTGAATAGCGTCGGCTCGTAGCACCCTACCGCTTCCCGGCGCGCCATGATCGCCATTTCTCGCACCGGTCGCCTGCTGCGACGACTCGTGCGCCTGTCCACCCGTCGCCCCGCGGTGACGGTGGCCCTCTCGCTGCTCCTCGCGGCGGTGGCGATCGCCTACACGATGCACGCGCTCACCTTCAAGCCTTCGACGCGCGCGCTCCTGCCCCAGAACGCGGGCTACGTGCAGCGCTACGGGGAGTACGCCGCCGAGTTCGGCGAACTCGAGGACATCGTGGTGGTGGTGGAGGCCGGCTCCTTCGAGGGCGCCCGCGCCTACGCGGTCCGGCTCACCGACGAGCTCAAGCAGAGCTCGGTCAAGTTCCACCGGATCGCCTACCGCATCGACCCCAAGCGCTTCGAGGGCCGCCAGCTCCTCTACCTGCCCACCGACGAGCTGCGTGAGATCCGCGACAAGATCTTCGACCACCAGGAGTTCATGGAGAGCTTCGCGGGCGATCCGAGCCTGGCTCGCCTGCTCGAGGGCGTGAACACTCAGATGGCGGCCGCCTTCGTGTCGAACCTCTTCGACATCGGGCTGCAGGACAAGGACTTGCCGGTGGACACGCGCTTCCTGCGCGTTCTCCTCGATCAGATGGCCTCCCGTCTCGAGCGGCCCGGCCCCTATCGCTCGCCGTGGGGCACGCTCTTCTCCTTCGGGGAAGACCCACCCGACGACGCCGGGTACTTCCTCTCCGACGACAAGAGCCTGCTGTTCATCCTGGTGGAGACGCCGCCGAGCGAGAAAGGCAGCTTCACCGGAGACCAGGTCGCCATCGAGACGATCCGCGGCGCCATCGCCAAGCTTCGGCCGTCGTTCCCGAACGTGCAGGCGGGCGTGACCGGCCCGCCGGCCCTGCAGAACGACGAGATGACCACCGCCTTTCACGACAGCGGCATCTCCGACGTGCTCGCCTTCGCCCTCACTCTGGTGGTGATGACGCTGGCCTTCATGCGGGTGGGCAAACCGGTGCTGATGCTGGGCGTGCTCGCGGTGACGCTGGCCTGGTCCATGGGCGTGGTGACCCTCGTGGTCGGCCATCTCACCCTGTTCTCGGTGATGTTCATCTCGATCGTGGTGGGCATTGGCATCGACTACGGCATCTACTACCTCTTCCGCTACGAGGAGGAGATCTTCCTCGGCCGCAACCTGCGCGAGGCCCTCGAGCTGACCGCGGCCCGCACCGGGCCCGGCATGCTCATCGGCGCCCTGACCGCGGCTGGCACCTTCTTCGTGCTGATGCTCACCGACTTCCGGGGCATCCAGGAGCTGGGCCTCATCGCGGGCCTCGCCATCCTGATCGCCTGGGTCGGGATGATGACCCTGTTCCCCGCCGTCCTCATGCTGGTGGACCGCCACTACGCCGACCGCCCTCGCCAGCGTCGCCCGCGCGCCCACCAGCTCGAGCGCATCAGGGTGCCTTTGCTCGACCGGCTCGTGACCTTCCCGCGCACCGTCCTGATCGGAGCCGGCATCGCGACCGCGCTGTCGATCTGGACCGTCCCGCGCGTCGGCTTCGACTACAACGTGCTGAACCTCCAGGCGAAGGGCACCGAGTCGGTGGCCTGGGAGCGGCGAATCCTCGCCGGGACCGGCCGCTCCGGGTCGAACGGCCTGTCTTCCGCTTCCACGCTGGACGAACTGCGCCAGAAGCAGGCCGCCTTCGAGAAGCTGCCGTCGGTCTCCGACGTGGACTCGGTCCTGCGGGTCATCCCCGACGATCAGGCCGAGAAGATCGCGCTCATCAAGAGCTTCGCCCCGCTGGTCGCCCCCATCCGGGTCGGTCGCTCGAGCCCGCTCGAGCTGGAGCGGTTGAAGAAGGCCCTGTCCGACATCCGCCGGCGCTTCGACGTGGTGGCCGCGGAGGCGGGCAGCAAACTGCCGCCCGAGGTCCGGGTCGTCCGGGAGAAGACCGCGGCGGTCATCCGCCTGCTCGAGAAGGGCAACCGCGAGTCGTCGGAGGCGGCGCTGAACTACCTGCAGGCTCAGCTCTATCGCGACTTCGTCAACAAGTTCTACGGGCTGCAGCGGAACCTCAACCCGAGCACGATCACCATCAAGGATGTGCCGGATGAGCTGCGCCGGAAGTTCATCGGCGAGAACGGCAAGTTCCTGATCCAGATACATCCGAAGGTGAACATCTGGGAGAAGGCTGGCGCCACCGAGTTCGTGCGCGAGATCCGCACGGTGGACCCCGACGCCACCGGGCCGCCCGTCATCACCTACGAGGCGACCGTGCTCATGGAGCACGCCTACCTCACCGGCACGCTGTACGCATTCGTGCTGGTGGGAGGGCTGAGCGTGCTCATGATCCGTCGACTGCGGGAGAGCGCGCTCGCCCTCATCCCCATGGTGTTGGCGCTGGTGTGGACGATCGGGCTCATGCACGTCTGCGGCATCAAGTTCAACCTGGCCAACATCTGGGGCCTGCCGCTGATCATCGGCACTGCGGCCGAGTTCGGCCTGAACGTCATCGTCAGCCACCTCGAGGTCCGCTCCCTCAACGGACCGCTCATCGCGCGCAGCGCGGTGATGGGCGTGTTGCTGAACGGCGTCACCACCATGGTGGGTTTCGGCAGCCTCATGATCGCCTCGCACCAGGGCATCTTCAGCCTGGGGCTGCTGCTCACGCTGGGCTCGTTCTGCGGGATGGTGGCGGCACTGGTGGTGCTGCCGGTGATCTTGCAGCTGCTCCGGGCTACGCCCGCGGAGAACGTGGTGCCGCTGGAGAAGTCTTCGGCAGCGTAGGGCGGGCTCGACCCACCCCTCACCTTATCGAGGCCCTCCTATAGGGCGTCCGGGGCGGCAGCGATCTTCTCCAGATCGGCGCGCGTGTAGGAGCCCAGGCTACGGTAATCGAGCTGGGTGTAGTTCTTGATCCACTGCAGCGCGATCTTCACCGCCTTCCGATAGCGCGGCTCGGTCTCCGCGTCGCGGGTCTTCAGCAGGCCCAGGATGTCGTCGCACTCCTCCTGCAGCAGGCGCTTCACGAGGGCCGTATCGTGCGTGACCGGATTGCCTTCGGTCGTTCTGGCCGCGTGACGAATACGTTGCGCGATCTGCGCGACCGACATGCGCCCGGTGGCCAGGTCCTCCATGAGCGCCGGATGCACCCCCGGCTTGCCGGCGAGGCTGTCGATGCCCTTGGCGCCCCGCCCCTGCACCCATCCCTCCACGTACTCGATCAGCATGCGCGCGTTGCGCCGGGTGCCCTCCACCGTGATCGGGCCCGCCGGCACCTCGATGCGCACCGGATAGGTGTCGGGGTTCAGCATCTCGGGTCGCGGCCTCCATTTTCCGGAGCCGTGCACGCGCTTGAACGGCTCGGCCGCGGTCTTCATGTGGAAGATGTGCGCGACCCAGGCGCGGATGAAGCCCTGCTCGGCCTCCCAGACCTTGTCGTTGTGGATCGACTCCCCGGCGACCCGGTTCACCTCGGGATCGGGGTTCGGCAGCGCGGTGGCCATGCCCCCGATGGGCACCGCCCCGCGCTTGAGGCACACCGCGACGAGCCGCCGGAAGATGTTGGCCAGGAACGGCGTGGTCTTGATGTCCACTCCGAACCGGTCTGGCCACACCGCCTTGGGATCGGCCATCACGAACTCGAAAATGCTCGCCTTGAGGTCCCAGCGCGCCGCGTTCAGGCCGGCCGCGTAGGGGCCGAGGGCGTGCAGCATCTCCTCCATCTCGAACACCGCGGGGAGCGCCTCCACCAGCGGGATGGCCCGGATGGTGGCGTCCTTCAAGAACGGCAGGAGCGCGCGGCTGCGATCGAAGAGGTCGCGGTACCAGGCGCACTCCTCGGCCCCATCCACCTTGGGCAGGTAGAAGTAGATTCCCTGCCCGCGCGTGGCCTGGGCGCGGCCCGGATAGAAGAGCGTGAGGGCGGTGCCGAGAATCGCCGCGGAGACCGGGCGGCCGTCGATGGTGACGTCGGGCTCGTCGAGGTGCAGTCCGCGCTCGCGGTGCATGAAGAACGGCAGCTCGCCGGGGGCGATCCGGTACTCGCGCTTGCGCTCGGTGTCCACGTACTGCAGCTCGTGGTTGACCGCGGCGAGACGGTTGTGACAGGCCCGCACCGTGTCGATCAGCCGGTGGCCCGCCGAGTCCTCGTCGTCGTCCAGGTCCCCCTCGGCCCGCTCGCCCTCCGGGCCGGGGTTCAGCGCGTTGATGAACATGCTGGTGATGGAGCACGGCCCCGAGATCTCGATGCCGGGCGTGGCCAGGTCCTTCGGAACCGGCGGCACCTTCCAGTCGCCGGTCGTCGCCGCGCTCGGCGCGGGCGTCGTCGGCAGCCGCCCGTGCTGGAGGGCCTGGGCAAGACGCTCGTCCCGGCGGACGCGCAGCGTGGCCGCGCGCGGACCGAATTCGTCGTGCAGCCGCACCAGGTAGTCCTGGAACTCGGGCGTGAAGAGGGCGGCCGCGCCCTCCACGGACGCGAACTGTATCCGCTTGGCGCTGGAGGCTCCGGGATTCGCCGGCATTGGCATCGCTCCGTTCTGTGCGAGTGTGACGGGCCTCAGGCGGTCATGAGCCCAGGCGCTCGATCTGGACCAGGTTGGAATGCAGCACGGGGCCGCCGCCCATGTCGGCGGTACGGTCGTCGGTGAGCGCGTTCACCCCGCGGCCGCCCGGCTGGTGCTTGCTCCACCAGATGCCCTCGACCACCGCGACGCCCGCCCGGGTGTCCTCGGTGACCTCGGCGGTGAAGCGAGCCTGGCCCCGGGCGCTGCGCACCAGCACCGGGTCGCCCTGGCCGATCGAGCGCGCGGCCGCGTCGTCCGGATGCAGCAGCACCGCTGGCCCGCGCTGGCGCCGCCGCGCGCGCTCCGACTCGCTGAACGACGAGTTCAGGAAGAAACGGTTGGGCGGCACGATGCACTGGAGCGGATAGCGCCGGACCAGCTCCACGTGCTCGGGACCCTCCACGAGCGGGATATAGGTGGGCAGCGCAGGATGCCCGCGGCGCGCCAGGGTCTCCGACACGAATTCGACCTTCCCCGACGGCGTCGGCGCTCCGTCCTTGAACGGCTGATACGGCCGCCCCACCGAGAGTCGCACCGACCGCTCGCGCTCGAGCCGCTCGAGCGTGATGCCGGCGACCGACACGTCGCCGGAGGCGAGCATCTCGCGGATGAGGTCGTCCTCGCTCCTCGCGAAGTGCGGATCGCGCAGGCCCATGGCCTGGGCGAGCAGCCGCGTGACCTCCCAGTTCGAGCGCGACTCACCTTCGGGAGGGATGACCGGCCGGGCCAGCTGCATGTAGAAGTGCCCGTACGACTTGTAGAGATCGGTGTGCTCCATCGACGTGGTGGCGGGCAGCACGAGATCGGCGTAGTCCGTGGTGTCGGTCAGATGCTGCTCGTGCACCACCGTGAACAGGTCCTCGCGCCGCAGTCCTTGCAGCACCAGCTCCTGGTTCGGCACCACCGAGGCCGGGTTGGCGTTGTAGACGTAGAGGGACTTCACCGGGGGCGCCAGGTCCGGATCGGTCAGCGCGCGCCCGAGCTGGATCATGTTGATCGCGCGCGGCGCGGGGCGCGGCATCAGGTCCGGCCGCTCGAGGACCGAGTGGCGGAGGCCGAACGCGCCGGTCGACGACAGCAGCGCGCCGCCTGCCGGATGGGCGTAGGCGCCGGTCAGCGCGGGCAGACACGCGATGGTCCGGCACGTCATGCCCCCGTTGTCGTGGCGCGAGAGCCCGATGCCGACCCGGATGAAGGCGGCCGCGGTCGCGCCATAACGGCGGGCGAACGCCACGATGTCCTCGGCGGCGAGGCCGGTGATGGCGGCCACCCGATCGGGATCGTACGACTTCACGTGGTGGGCCAGCGCGGTGAGCCCCAGCGTCGCGCGCTGGACATAGTCGTGGTCGACCAGATCCTCGCCGATGAGCACGTGCATCACGCCCAGGGCGAGCGCGCCGTCTGTGCCCGGCCGCGGCGCCAGATGCCAGTCGGCCTGACGGGCGGTGCGCGTGCGGTACGGATCGATGCAGACGATGAAGGCGCCGCGCCGGCGCGCCTCCTTGACCAGACTCATCGCGTTGATGTGCGTGTGCGAGGCGTTGATGCCCCACAGCACCACCAGGTCGGCGTCGACCATCTGCTCTGAGTCGCTGCCGGTGACGGTGCCGAGGGTGGCGGCCCATCCCGCGTAGGCGGTGCTGACGCAGATGGTGCGCTCGAGGCGCGAGGCGCCGAGGGCGTGGAACAGCGGATGCCCCGCCGAGTACTGGAGGAGGCCGAGCGTGCCACCGTACGAGAAGGGCAGGATCGCCTCCGCGCCCCACTGCGCGATGATCCGCTGCCAGCGGTGCGCGATCAGGTCGATCGCGTCGTCCCAGCCGATCGGCTCGAAGCGCCCCTCGCCCTTGGCCCCCACGCGCCGCCGCGGGGTCAGGACCCGCGTGGGACCGTAGACGCGGTCGGCGTAGTCGTGCACCTTGCCGCAGATGACGCCCCGGGTGAACGGATGGCGCGGGTCGCCGGTCACGTCGGTGATGCGCCCCGAATCCACCGTGACCTCGAGCGCACACTGCGACGGGCAGTCGTGTGGACAGACCGACGGAACGGTCGCTGGCATGAGCCGTTAGAGTAGCACGCCGCGCGGCGCGTCGACGCGCGCTACTATTGGCCATGCCCGAGGGACCCAGGCCTGACGGGGCAGAGCGCATCGGCATGCAGCGAGGGTACGCGCCGAAAGCCGGGGGTGCGCGGCGCCTCGCCGTGCTTTTTGCGATCGTCTACTTCTCGCAGGGCATGATCTACCTGCCGGATCAGGTCGTCTCGATCGTGTTCAAGGAGCGCGGCCTCACCGCGGGCCAGCTCGCCGCCTTCGCGTGGATCACCACGATCCCGTGGTTCATCAAGCCGCTCTACGGTCTGCTCTCGGATTTCGTGCCGCTCTTCGGGACGCGGCGGCGCAGCTACTTCCTGGTCATGTCGTCGATGGCGGCGCTCAGCGCGGTCGCGGTCAGCCGGATGCCCGAGGCGCCCTACCCGGCGCTCGCGATCGTGATCACGCTGCTCTGGCTGGGCGTCGGCTTCACCGACGTCCTCACCGACGCGCTGATGGTGGAGAACGGTAAACCGCTCGGGCTCACCGGCGTCTTCCAGTCCGTACAGTGGGGCGCGCTCGGCGCCGCGTCGATCCTCTCCGGGCTGGTCGGCGGCTACCTGGCCGAGCGCCGCGCGTTCGCCGCCGCCTTCGCGCTCGTCGCGGGCTTTCCGGTCGTGTCGTTCCTCATGGCCGCCTTCGTGGTGCGCGAGCCGCCCGCGCAGCCGAATCTCGAGGGGTTCGGCGAGACCTGGAAGTCGATCCGCCAGGCGCTCGGGAATCGAGACCTGTGGGCGGTGGCCGCCTTCATCTTCTTCTGGAGCTTCAGCCCCTCGTTCGGCCCGGCGTTCTTCTACTACGAGACCGATGTCCTCGGCTTCTCGCAGACGTTCATCGGCGCGCTCTCCTCGCTGGGCGCCGCCGCCGGCATCGGGGGGGCGTGGGCTTACGCCCGCCTGGCCCGCGCGTTCTCGCTGAAGCGGCTGATCGTGTGGTCGATCGGCGTCGGCGCGGTGAGCACGCTCGCCTATCTTCTCTATCGCGGCCGAGTGTCGGCCGTGGTCATCACCCTCGTCTTCGGCGCGGTCGCCATGACCACCCAGCTCGCGTTCCTGGATCTGGCCGCCAAGGCGTGCCCGCGCCACGCAGAGGCCACGTTCTTCGCGCTGCTTATGTCGATCTACAACCTGGGCACGCGCAGCTCGGAGTGGACCGGGGCCAACCTGTACGACCGGGTGGGTTATACGCCGCTGGTGCTGATCTCCACCGCGTTCACCGCCGCGGCCTGGATCCTGGTGCCGTTCGTGCCGATCGACGCGATCGAGGCGAGCGCCCGAGAGCCGGACGCCTAGGTCGGGACGAACCGGCGCCGGACGCGCGCGTCAGGAGTCTGCGCGCTCCTCGCGCTCGACGATTTGCTTCGCGCCCTCGTAGGCGCGGCGCAGCCAGCGCATCGCGCGGCCCACGTCGCGCGGCGCCTCCACCCGGCACTCCACCCACCCGCTCGCGCTCAGGCGACGGTGCGGCGAGCAGCCGGCGGCCAGTGCCCGGCGCTGGTCCTCGGGACCGAGCCGGATCCACAGATCGGCGTCCTTGGGGCGCAGCGGGAAGCACGCGAAGAGGCGGCTCCCGACGAAGTAGCCCCAGCGCCCGAACATCGGAGTGATCTTGACTCGGGGCCAGTTGCCGAGGGTCTGGTTGAGCTCGGCGGCCGGGCCGGTGCCGCCGCGCTCGAGGGTGCGCCGGGTCTTGCGCGCCGAGCCGATGCCGCGAAACGGCCGGCGAGGGCTCACGGCCGTCTAGCGCCGCGGATCCGTCGGGCCCAGGGCGAAGAGCCCGCCGTCAACGATCGAGGTGTAGCCGGTCATCGCGGGGTGGGCCAACAGGAACACCACCGCGTCTGCCACCTCCTCCGCGGTCGGGGTGCGGCCGATCGGCGTCACCTGGGCTGTCTGATCCAGGAACTCATCGGTGATGAAGCCGTCGCCAAATCCGGTGCGGAGGAGCCCCGGCGCCACCGCGTTGACCCGGATCTTCGACGGGGCGAGCGCGCGGGCCAGCGACTTGGTCAGGGTGTTGAGCCCCGCCTTCGAGGCCGCGTAGGCCATCGAGGAGCCGGTTCCGGTGAAGCCGGCCACCGAGGTGATGTTGACGATGGCCCCGCCGCCGCGCTTCTCGAGATGCGGCACCGCGGCCCGCACACAGTAGAACGGCGCGCGCAGGTTGGTGGCGAACACCCGGTCCCAGATCTCGTCGGTGAGGTCGTCCAGCTGGCGGTGGGGCACGCGGGCGGTCCAGCCCGCGTTGTTCACGAGCCCGTCGAGCCCGCCCATCTCGCGCGCGACTCGCTCCATCATCGCGCGCACCTGCGGCTGCTGCGTGACGTCGGCCTGCACGGTCAGGGCGCGGCCGCCGGCCCGCTCGGCGAGCCGCGCGGTCTCCTCGGCCGCGGCGGCCGACTTCGAGTAGTTGACGGCGACGTGGACGCCCGCGCGGGCGAGCGCCACCACGGTAGCGCGACCGATGCCGGTGGCGCCTCCGGTGACCAGCACGACCTTGCCCTCGAGCGTCATTGGCTCCCGACGCTTCCGCCGGCCGGGATCAGGGGAAGTGGTACCGCGAGATGTGCAGGTGGACTCCGTGAGAGGAAGCGGGCTCGACCGTGAGCTCGGCGGCCCCCAGCAGGAGCGACGCCTTCGCCTTCTCCAGCCTCGCCACCAGCGGCGGCAGGTCCGGGGCCACCATCGACAGCGCGACCAGTCCTTCCATGCCGCGCGCCTCCCCGGCCGGGACCATGAGGAGTGTGGCTCCGCCGGCCCAGCCGAGCATGGTTCGCGGACCGCCGTTGACCTCGACTTCGGGCAGGCCGAACAGGTCCTGGTAGGTCTTGGCCGCGTCGTCCGGTGTCGACGAGCCGATCACGAGCCGTTTGAAGCGCACCGGGGACTCGACGTGCGCCTCGCCGTTCGACGGAGTGACCAGCTCGACCAGGACGCCGTGGCAGGCTTTGGGATGGAGGAACCCGATCCGTCCGGCGAGCCCCAGACGTGGCTCGCTATCGATGAGCGGCACGCCCCGCGCCCGCAGCGCGGTGAGATCGGAGGCCACGTCGGCGGTCTTGAAGCAGATGTGGTGGAGCCCTTCGCCACGCTTGGCCAGGAATCGGCCCACCGCGCTGTCCGGCGAGAGGGGCTCGAGCAATTCGATCTCGCTCTCGCCCGCCGCGAGCAGCGCGGCCCGCACGCCCTGTTCGGCCACCTCCGCCTCGCGCGAGACCGGCAGCCCGAGCGTGTCCCGCCAGAATCGATAAGCCTGCCGTAGGCTCTTCACTGCGATTCCGACGTGATGGACGTTGGTCACCATCGCTCGATCGACCCGACGATCACGCTAGCCGACGAGGCCCGGATTTTCAACTCCTTTCGCCGCGCGGCGGTCAGCCGCGCGTGAAGAGCGAGCCGGCCGGCGGCACCTTCACCAGGACCGCGTTTTCTTCGACGTGGGCCACGCTCTGCATCCCGCAGAGCGCGGTCCCCACACCGGGCGTGGAGCGCACGAACTGGAGCGCGCGCTGCGCGTCGGTGCTGAGGCCGCCGAGCACCTGGCCGAGCTCGGGGGGCAGGTTCTTGGCCAGCTGGCCCCGCAGCATGGACGCCGAGGCGGTGACGTAGACGCCGAGGTGCGCGGCCGCCTGCACGATGGGCAGCGGCGCCGTGCCGACCTGCTGATTGGGCAGCGTGAGCGCCTGGGTCATGCGCAGGTTGTAGGGGAGCTGAATCATCCCGAAGTGGTGCTGGTCGCCCGCTACGTCGCGAGCCAGGCCCACCAGCTCGGGCAGCGAGAGATAGTCCCGTGCGGTGGTCGCCTGGCGGTAGCCGTTCCAGGTGGCGGTGCCGTAACAGCGGATGCGGCCATCGCCGACCGCGCCCTCCAGGAACTCGAAGGCCGCGCGCATGCGCGTCGCGAAGACGGACCGCTCCACCACCTGCAGCTGCGTCTCCGGGTTGTGGAGGTAGTACACGTCGATGGTGTCCACTCCGAGGTTCGCGCGGCTGCGGTCGAGCTGGTCATTGAGATAGCGCGGCGTCATGCAGTGCTGGCCGGCCACCACGTCGGCCAGGCTCAGCACGCCCGGGCGCACGTAGGTCTCGGTGAAGTAGGCGACCGGGTTCGCGGGCTTGTTCCCGTCGAAGGCGATGAAACCGCCCTTGGTGGTCAGGACCACCTCCTCCCGCGCGATGGTGCCGTCGCTCAGGAGCGAGCGCAGCGCCGCGCCGATGCTGCGCTCGCTGCGCTGGTGACGGTAGTTGATCGCGGTGTCCACCATGTTGAAGCCGAGCTCGAGCGCGCGCCGGATCGAGTCCTCGTAGGCGTGATCGGTGGCCTCGTCGTCGTTACCCAGATACGTGCCGATACCCAGGGAGGAGACACTCAGGCCGCGCCACGCCCGGAAGTGTCCCTTGCCGGCCCGCGCGCCGAGGCGCTTCCGGTAGCTCGCGGTCCCTTCCGCGGTCGCGAACCCGCTCACGCCCATGATCGCGTTCGGCTTCTGCCCTACGGCTCGACCGTGAAGCGCAGCGCGCCCTCGGTGATGTGTCCGTCCACCGCGAGGACCCGGTAGCGCAGCGTGTAGTCACCCGGCGCGCGCGACCGGATCGGGATCACGAGGCGGTCCGGAGTGGCGGGATCGTCGCCCGCGAGTGTCACCGGGGCGGGCGGCTGATTGCCGGTTGCGAGCGTCAGCCGCGTGAAGCGCTTCTCGATCTTGCTGTTGAAGCGGAGGGTGATCTGCGCGGGCGGCCGGGCCAGCACCGCGCCGGCCGCCGGCGAGGACTCCAGGACGATCGCGTGGGCCGATGCCGCCGACGGGATCAGCCAGGCCAGGAGGGCCCACAGGAGCCAGGCCGGCGTGCCGACCGGCCGCGAAGCATGAATCACGGGACTATCAGCGCCAGTCGTCCAGCACCAGGTCGCTGGCGTCTTCGTAGTCCTCTTGCTTGCCCCGCTTCATGCGCACCATGGTGAAGTCGACGTGGTAGCCGCGCTCGAGCAGCGTCTGGTACGCCGTCCAGTAGTACGTGTAGGCGGGCACCACGACTCGCTGGAGCTGCCCCGCCGCGGCCAGCTCCTCCACGCCGGCGAGCAGGCTGTCCAGGTGCTCGGGCTTGCGGTGACGGCTGTCGATGGCGAGGAGCTTGACGTAGGCGCTGCCGTGCGGCGCCTCGCTGTTGGGCGGGAGATGGCAGACCGCGAAGCCGATGACCTCGCGCCCCTTTTCGAGCAGCAGCGTGTCGCCGAGGGTGAGCCCCTCGACGATCTCGATCTCCTTGGCCAGGTCGAAGCCGCGCCAGAGCGCATTGGTGATGCGCCGGATCTTCTGCATCACTTGCTTCTTGCGCGCCTCCTCCAGCGTCGAGTAGCGGCGCACCGCGAGGCCCGGCCGCGGGGGCGTCTTCGCCGCGAGGTCGTTCCGATCGAGCGTCTTGCTCGTCACCACCACCAGCCCCTTCGGCTTGTAGCCGAACTTCTGGTAGAGGATCAGGTGCTTGGGGCTGTAGGGATAGGTGGCGAGCCCCTGGAGCGTCGCCTTGTTCTCGTCGAAGAACTCCTGGCAGGCGGTGAGCAGCTGCTGGCCGATGTCCTGGTTCTGGTAGTTGGTCAGGACGGCCACCGGGCCGATGACGCCGATCGTGCCCCACATCACCGCGACGGCCGCGCCGACGATCTTGCCGTCGCCCTCCTCGGCCACGAAGCAGCCCCACGGCTCCATCAGCCAGCGGTGGTGCACGTACTGGGCGCCGCCGAACACCTGGCGCGGCCGCGTGCCGACCTGGCGCTCGAAGAAATCGCCGAACGCCTGCTCGATCACGTCGCGGACCTTCGACAGATCACCCTTGCGAACTCGGCGGATCTTGATCAGCGGGGAGCGGCCCTGCGAGTCGAGGCCGGGTCGGTCGACGGTCGCCCTCATGCCTTCTCCGGCACGCCCGCGAGCTCTTCGAGCAGCGTGATGACGCCGGAGTGATCTAGTCCCCCCTTGCCCTTCACCCGCATCGCGTTGAACAGCTCCTGCACCACCGCGGTGCACGGTAGTGGCACGCCGAGGGCGCGCGAGGACTCCATGATCAGGCCCAGGTCCTTGAAGTGCAGATCGATCTTGAAGCCGGGGTTGTACGTCCCCGCGGTGTAGTTGGGCGTCTTCTGCTCGAGGCACTTCGACCCGGCGAGCCCGCCGCCCAGGGCTTTCAGGGTGAGCGCCCGATCGAGCCCCGCCTTGCGCGCCAGCGTCAGCGCCTCGCCGAGCGCGGTGAGGTTGACCGCCACGATGATCTGGTTCGCCAGCTTGGTGAAGCCGCCCGCCCCGAGGGGACCCAGATGCGTGATCGTCTTGCCCATCGCCTGGAACACCGGCAGCGCCGCCTCGAAGTCCGCCTTCTCGCCGCCCACCATGATGGACAGCGCGGCGTCGATCGCGCCCTTCTCGCCACCCGAGACCGGAGCGTCCAGCATCTGCACGCCCTTGGCCGCCAGCGCCTGCCCGACCTTCTGGGAGACCAGCGGCGAGATCGTCGACATGTCGAGGAAGAGCAGGCCGCGCTTGGCGCCTTCGACGATGCCGTCCTTGCCGAGGGCCACCAGCTCCACGTCTGGCGAGTTCGGCAGCATCGTGATCAGGACCTCCGACTGGGCCGCGACATCCCGGGGAGAGGCCGCCGACTTTGCCCCCGCCCCCACTAGCTCCTGGACCGGTCCCTGGCTCCGGCTGTGGACAATTAGTGGATAGCCGGCCTTGAGCAAATTCTTGGCCATGGGACGGCCCATGATTCCGAGCCCAATGAATCCAACGACTTGCGCCATGGTAGCCTCGCGGGGACCGTAGTGGGAGGAGCGACAGCGGCCCGGACAGTGGAGTAACACAAGGCTGCGCGGCGAGTCAAGCCATTCCCCAGGCCCTTGACAGCCGGCCCGGCACCTGCGAGGCTCTCGGCCGTGAGCCGCACACGCTCGGCTTTCGCCTGGATGTGGTGGTGGCCCCTCCCCTGAGGGGTGGGCCCGCCGACCAGCGCACGCACGAGCAACCTGAACGCGAGATCGGAGCCGCCCCCGCGGGCGGCTCTTCTGCTGAGAAGGCCCCGCGCAGACCGGCTCCTCGACGAGAGGAGATGGACACCATGACGACCGATCGCTACACGACGCGTCGGGGCATCCACGTCCACCGGACGATCCAGGCCATCCCGGTCACGGACGCGATCGAGCCCGTGATCCACGCGCTCGATTCGCACCGCGGAATCCTGCTCGCCTCGAGCTACGAGTATCCGGGCCGCTACACGCGGTGGGACATGGGCTTCGTCGATCCGCCGCTCGTGCTGGTGGCGCGCGGGCGCGGGCTGCGCGTGGAGACGCTGAACGAGCGCGGGGCGGTGCTGCTTCCCGCTATCGCGGACGCGCTCGACGGTGTCGACGCCATCGAGGCCCTCGAGCGCGCGGAGCACTCGCTCACGGTGACGGTGCGCCAGCCTGCGGCGGGCTTCACCGAGGAGGAGCGCAGCCGCCAGCCATCGGTCTTCTCGGTGATCCGGGCGCTCGTCGATCTCTTCCGTCATGGCGACGAACCGCACCTCGGCCTCTACGGCGCCTTCGGCTACGACCTGGCTTTCCAGTTCGAGCCCATTCGTCCCCGGCTGCCGCGTCCGGCCGACCAGCGGGATCTCGTCCTCTACCTTCCCGACGAGCTGGTCATCGTCGACCACCGCCGCGAGGTCGCCCAGCGTCGCCGCTACGAGTTCGAGGCGGGCGGGCGCTCCACCGTGGGGCTGCCGCGCGCGGGGACCACGAG
>DATFWA010000046.1:0-2522 GCA_035259825.1 Candidatus Methylomirabilota bacterium
GCGCTTACAATGCGCGCGGGCTCTCATGATCGAGATCAGACTGCCGCGGGTGGCCGATGAGATCGGCTGCCGCACCCTCGCCGGCCTCGTCATCGGAGAGGAGCGCGCCGGGGCGTTCATCCGCTCGCATCTCGAGCGCCACCACCTGATCGTCGCCGAGGCCGAGGGCGAGGTCGTGGGCTTCCTCGCCTACCGCGTCGACTGGTTCCAGTGCACCTTCGTCACCCTGGTAGTGGTGCGCGAGGACTACCGGCGCAAGGGCATCGCGCGCGAGTTCTACAAGTCGGTGGAGGCGGTCTCGCCCACCCCGCGCCTGTACTCCTCCACCGAGGAGACCAACGCGGTGTCCATCCAGATGCACCGCGCGCTCGGCTTCCAGCCGAGCGGCCACATCGACAATCTGCCCCAGGGCGTCCGCGAGCTGCTGTTCTACAAGCGCATCCCGCCCCGATCCCTGGGCTGAGGCGGCCACGGAGGCGCGACGGCCATGTCCGAGAAGACGACCCTGCTGAGCGAGGCGGAGACCGAGCTCACCCTCTTCAAGCGCGCGATCGCCGGGCTCGACGAGACGAAGATGCGCGAGGTCTGGCTGGGCACGTGGAGCGTGCGCGACATCGTGGCCCACATCTCGGGCTGGCACCGGGAGCTGGGTCCCGCGCTGGAGCGGCTCGCCCGTGGCGAGCGCCCGGTGCCGGAAGGTGTCTCCTACGACGACGTGGACGTCTGGAACGGCCGCTTCGCCGACGCGAAGAAATCCGCGGCCACCCGCGACATCCTGACGGAGCTGGACGGCTCGCACGCCGCGTTCATGCGGGCGGCCGCCGCGGTGCCCGAAGAGCGTTACGTGCCGGGCAAGACCGCCTACAAGATCGTCGACCTCAACAGCCGCCACCACTATCAGGAGCATCGCGGGCAGATCGAGGCCTGGCGCGGGCGCACGTCCGCCTAGTGATTCCGGCCCGGGCCCGGTGGCGGATCCTGGTCGTTCCCGCGCTCCTGTACTTCCTGTCCTACTTCCACCGGGTGGCCCCGGTCGTGGTGGCCGGTGACCTCATGGCCGCCTTCGCGGTGTCGGCGGGGACGCTCGGCGCGCTGTCCGCGATCTATCCCTACTGCTTCGCGGCCATGGCCCTGCCCGGCGGCAGCCTCGCCGATTTCCTCGGCCCGCGATGGACGCTCACCCTGGGCGGGCTCAGCATGAGCGCGGGGTCCGTGCTCTTCGGCCTCGCCCCCGGCTTCGGAGTGGCCTTCGCGGGGCGCCTCCTCGTCGGCCTGGGCGCCTCGGTCATCCTGATCGCGGGCCTGCGGTTGGCCACCGAGTGGTTCCGCACCGAAGAGTTCGGCACCGTCGCAGGCGCGGCGCAGAGCGTGGGTTCGATCGGCGCGCTCGCCGGCACCACGCCGCTGGCGCTGCTCGTCGAGCAGATCGGCTGGCGCCAGGGCTTCGTCACCATCGGTACGACCACCGCCCTGCTGGCGGCGGCGTGCTTCCTCACCGTGCGCGACCGTCCGGATCCAGGCGACCAGCCGGAGGCCAGGGCGCGGGCCGCCGACCCGCGCCTCCGGGAGATCATCGCGGGCATCCCGAGCGTGATCTTCAATCCGCGCTCCTGGAGCGTCGGGCTCATCTCGGGCGGCATCTACGGCGGCTTCGCGGCGTTCGTCGGACTCTGGGGCGTGCCGTACCTCATCCAGGTCTACGACCTGCCCCGGGTGCGGGCCGCCAACCTGGTCGCGCTGGCCGCGGTGGGCCTGCTGGTGGGCGCGCCGCTGATCGGCTGGCTCTCGGACCGGCTGGAGCGGAGGCGCGTGCCCCTGATGACGATCAGCGGGCTGAACGTCCTCACCTGGGTTGCGCTCGCGGTGCCGGCCACGCCGATCAGCCCGGGCATCATGCCGCTCCTCTGCTTCCTCATCGGCCTTGGCTCGAGCGTGGTCGTGCTAGCCTTCGCGGCCATCCGAGAGGTCAACGACCCACGATACGTGGGCGTGGCGCTGGGCTTCCACAATCTCCCCGCGTTCCTATCCTTCGGCGTCATGCAGTGGCTGACCGGGATCGTGCTCGACCGGCACTGGGACGGCGCGCTCGTCGCGGGCGCCCGCGTGTACGGCGCCGACGCGTATCGCGCCGCCTTCGCGCTCTGCCTCGTGCTCGCCACCGGGGCGTTCGTCTCCGCCTGCCTCGCCCCCGAGACCCGCTGCCGCAACATTTGGAGGGCCGCCTGATGGGCCGGATCCTGGAGCGCGCCGAGGCGTGCTGGTCGGGCCGCATCGAGCCGAGTGAATTCTGGAAGCCGACCGGCGAGCGCGAGGAGATCGCCCCCGGCGTGTTCTTCGTCCACGCCTTCGGCAACGTGACGGTCGTGCGCACGGCCCGCGGCCTCGTGCTGGTGGATACCGCGAGCTACGCGGCCCGCGACCGCACCTTCGCCTCGGTCCGCGCGATCGATCCCGGCCCGATCCACGCCGCGATCTACACCCACGGCCACGCCGACCACGCCTTCGGCCTGCCTCCATTCCTC
>DATFWA010000047.1:0-5382 GCA_035259825.1 Candidatus Methylomirabilota bacterium
GGTCTCGCTCTCCCGGGCCACCGCCCGCTCGGCCAGGCCGCCCCAGGCGAGCGTGGCCATCACCCGGTCGCCCGGGCGGAAGCGCGTGACCGCCGCGCCGCAGGCCGCGACCACGCCCGCCGTCTCGAGCCCCGGGCTGAATGGGAACGGCGGCCGGGTCTGGTACTTGCCGGCCACCATGATCGAGTCGGCGTAGTTCACCGAGGTGGCCCGGACCTCGATCAGCACCTCGTCGGCCGCGGGTACGGGCGTCGCCACGTCCTCGAGCGTGAGATCATCGACGGCGCCCCACCCGCGACAGATCACCGCCCGCATGTCGTCCTCCTCACGGCGCAGGAGTATACCTCCGTGCCACCGACGCATGCGCCGCTTTCCCGGCCGGCGCGGCTGCGCGCCGGCGCCGCGCATTGCCCGAGCTGCGACGGCAGGCTATAGTAAGCGCCGCTCGTCTCGACTCGTCACGCACTCCAACGCCGGAGGATCCGCCGATGCGCCGCCTCTCCCGTCCGCTCGCCCTGCTGCTCGCCGTTCTCCTGCTCGCGCCGACCGCGGTCGTGCCGACGGCCGCGCTGGCCGCCGAGGACGTCAAGATCGCGCTGGTGGTGCCGCTGTCCGGCCGCTGGGCACGGCAGGGTCAGCTCAAGAAGATGGGCGCCGAGATGGCCATCGAGGAGATCAATAGCCAGGGCGGCATCAAGGCGCTCGGCAGCGCCAAGCTCGTGCTCCGCGAGGCCGACGCGGGCGACAGCGTGGAGAAGGCGGTGAGCGCGGCGCAGCGCGTGCTCACCCGGGAGAAGATCAGCGCGGGCATCGGCTCGTGGCTCAGCTCGTTCACCTTGGGCGTCACCGAGGTGGCGGAGAGGCTGCAGGTGCCGTGGCTGTCGCTCTCCTACGCCGACAACATCACCGAGCGCGGCTTCAAGTACACCTTCCAGACCTCACCGGTCTCGTCGGTGCAGGCCGAGCAGGCCCTCGATCTCGTGGTGGACATCGGCAAGAAGAACAACCGGCCGATCAAGAAGGCGGCGCTGGTGGGCGACAACACCGCGGCCACCGTCTTCTTCTTCAAGCCGCTGCGCGAGAAGCTGCTCGCCGCCAAGGGCATCGAGCTCGTGGCCGACGAGGTCTGGACGCCGCCGCTGGCCGACGCGACCTCGATCGTGCAGAAGCTCCGCGCGACCCAGCCCGACATCGTCTTCTACGGGGCCACCAACTTCCCCGACTCCGTCCAGATGCTCCAGAAGGTGAAGGAGTTCGGGGTCAGGACCGCCATCCAGGGCGTGGGGGCGTGGCTCGTCACGCCGGAGTACGTCAAGACGATCGGCAAAGACACGATGGACGGCATCCAGACGGTGGTGGCCGCCCATCCCATGAAGGGACAGGAGGAGCTGGTGAAGAAGTTCAAGCAACGGACCGGCGAGCCTTTCATGACCCAGGACCCGCTCTGCACCTACGCCCACGTGTGGCTCATCAAGGAGGCCGCCGAGCAGGCCAAGTCTGCCGATCCCAAGGCGATCCGCGACGCCATCGCCAAGATCGACCTGACCACCGGGCCGGCCGCCTCCTCGCTCTATCCCAACCGCATCAAGTTCGACGAGCGCGGCCGGCGCGTCGGGGCGAGCCCCATCATCGTGCAGTGGCAGGACGCCGAGCCCTACACAGTGGTGCCGACCGCGGTGGCGACCCGCCCCATCGCGCTGCACAAGTAGCGCCGACCGGATCCGGCTCGCCGTGGTCGCGAGCGAGCTCGCCCAGTACGTCGTCACGGGCCTGCTCGTGGGGGGTGTCTACGCCCTCATGAGCATCGGCCTCGCGCTGATCTTCGGCGTCATGCGGGTCGTCAACTTCGCGCAGGGCGACTTCATGATGCTGGGCATGTACCTGACGTACTACTACGCGATCGCTCTGAACGTGGACCCGCTGCTCGGCGCCCTCTTCGCCCTGCCGCCCTTCTTCGTGCTGGGCCTGCTGGTGCACCGCGCGTTCCTGGCGCGGGTCACCGGGGGCGGTGATCCCAACCGGGAGATGGACGCCCAGCTCATCCTGACTCTCGGGCTCTCGCTGGTCATCACCAACGCGACCACCATGATCCTGTCGCCGATGCCTCGCGGCATCAACGCGCCCTACGCCTCGAAGGCCTTCGCCCTCGGGCCGTTGCTGCTCAACCAGGCGCGCTCGTACTCCTTCCTCATGGCGCTGCTGCTCGCGGCCGCGGTCTACGTGCTGCTCACCCGCACCGACCTGGGACGGGCGCTCCGGGCCGCCGCTGACGATCCGGAGGCGGCGGGCTACCAGGGCATCAACGTGCGCGCGATGCACGGCATAGCCTTCGGCATCGGCATCGCCCTGGTCGCGGCGGCGGGCGGCCTGCTCGCGACCTACCACCCGATCGAGCCGAACGTGGCGGTCAACTTCATCGTCCTGATGTTCGTCGCGGTGGTGCTGGGCGGGCTCGGCAGCATTCCGGGCGCGTTCGTGGGCGGCCTCGTGATCGGTCTCGTGCAATCGCTCACGCTCCTGCTTCTGCCTCTGCAGCTGCAGAACGTGGGCGTGTTCGTCACCTTCCTGATCGTCCTCTACGTGCGGCCGCAGGGCCTGTTCGGCCGGCGCGCGCGGGCCGTCTAGCGCCGCCGGCATGACCGCGCGCGGGCGGAGCTGGCTCGGCATCGCGGGGATCATCGCGATCGGCCTCGCGCTGTCGCTCGTGATCACCGAGCGCTACCACCAGCGCATCCTCACCCTGGTGTTCCTGTGGGCCGCCATGGGGCTCGCGTGGAACATCATCAGCGGCTACGCCGGGCAGATCTCCTTCGGCCATCAGGCCTTCTTCGGCATCGGCGCCTACGTCACCGTGCTACTGGCGGCCAAGCTCGGGATCACCCCGTGGCTCGGCATGCTGGCCGGGGCGCTGGTGGCCGTGTTGGCCGCGCTCCTCATCGGCACGCCCACCTTCCGCCTCGCCGGCATCTACTTCGGCCTCGCCACCCTGGCTTATCCGCTCATCTTCCGGATCGTCATGGACTATCTCGGCTACCAGGAAGTGGCGATCCCGATGGTGCGCGATCGCCCAGCCTTGTTCATGCAATTCACCGAGCCGCGCTCCTTCGATCTGCTCGCGCTGGCCCTGCTCGCCGCGACGCTGGTGCTCTCGCGCCTGATCGAGGGCTCGCGCCTCGGCTACTCGCTGCGCGCGATCAAGGAGAACGAGCAGGCCGCGCTCGCGATGGGAGTGGATGCTTTCCGCTGCAAGATGGCGGCGTACGCGCTGAGCGCGGCCCCCGCCGCGCTGGCCGGCGCGATCTACTCGCACGCGATCCTGTTCGTGGTCACCCCGGAGGCGGTCTTCGGCGTTCTGGTGATCGTGCAGACGCTGGTGGTGTGTCTGGTCGGCGGCGTGGGCACGCTCTGGGGCCCGGTGATCGGCGCCGCGATCATGATCCCGGTGAGCGAGATCCTGGACAGTACGGTGGGCGACCGTCTGCCCGGGATCCAGGGCGTGGTCTACGGCGCCGCGCTCATGGTCATCATGATGTTCGCGCCCGAAGGCCTCTTCTGGCGCATCGGGCGGGGACGCGCCAGCGCCACGGCCCCGGCCGCCGTCGCGACGGCGGCGGCCCCGATCGAGACCGACGCCGAGCCGGCACCGACGACCAAGGGCGCGGTCGTGCTCGAGGTGCGCTCGGTCAGCAAGGCGTTCCTCGGCCTGCAGGCCCTGACCGACGTGACGTTCGACGTCCGCGACGGCGAGATCCTCGGCATCATCGGCCCCAACGGGGCGGGCAAGACCACGCTGTTCAACGTGCTGAATGGCTTCCTCCTGCCCGAGCGCGGCGAGATCCGCTGGCAAGGCGAGCCCATCACCGGGCTGAGCCCGCATCTCGTGTGTCGGCGCGGGATCGGCCGCACCTTCCAGGTGGTGCGCTTCTTCCCGCACCTGACGGTGCTGGAGAACGTCATGGTCGGTGCGTTCGCGCACGGCGGCACGCCCGCCGCGGCGACGGCCCGCGCGCGCGACGCGCTCACCCGCGTCGGGCTCGCGGAGCGCGCCGCGGTCACGCCGTCCGGGCTCACCACGCTGGACCTGCGGCTGATGGAGCTGGCGCGCTGCCTGGCCACCGCGCCGCGCCTCGTCCTGCTCGACGAGCCGCTCGCCGGCCTCTCCGCCGACGGCGTGGAGATCATGTCGGCGATGATCCGGCGCGGGCGTCAGGCCGGGGTGACGGTCGTCATCATCGAGCACACCATCCAGGCCCTCGTGAAGATCGCCGATCGCCTCGTGGTGCTGGACCAGGGCCGCCGGCTCGCCGAGGGCCTGCCGGGCGACGTGACCCGCAACCCCGCCGTCATCGAGGCGTACCTGGGCCAGCGTTGGCTCGCTCGGCACGCGACCGCTCATGCTGCGGATCTCCGGCCTTAGCGTCGCGTACGCAGGCCTCCACGCCCTCGAGGACGTCTCGCTCGAGGTCAACGAGGGCGAGTTCGTCACCATCGTCGGTCCGAACGGCGCGGGCAAGACCACCCTGCTCAAGGCCATCTCGGGGTCGGTCCGCGCCGCCGCGGGCCGTCTCGACTTCCGCTCGCGGGACATGACCCCGCTGCCCGCGCACGAGCGCGCCGCCCTCGGCATCGCCCACGTGCCGGAAGGCCGGCGGGTGTTCCCGTCGCTCACCGTACTGGAGAACCTGGAGCTGGGCTCCTACCGGAGCGCCGCGCGCGAGCGGCGGGCGGAGGGGCTGGCCGCCGTCCTCGCCCTGTTCCCGGCGCTGGCCGCGCGGCGACGTCAGCTCGCCGGATCGCTCTCGGGGGGCGAGCAGCAGATGCTCGCGCTCGGCCGCGGGCTGATGGCCGCCCCCGATCTGCTGCTGCTCGACGAGCCCTCGCAGGGGCTGGCCCCGCGCATCGTCGAGCAGATCTTCGAGACGATCGGCCGCATCCGCCGCGAGCGGCGTCTGACCGTTCTCCTGGTTGAGCAGCGCGTGGTGGAGGCGCTCGAGCTGTGCGACCGTGGCTACGTGCTGGAGACCGGCCGGGTGGTGCTGGCCGGCGCGCACGACGCGCTCCTGGCCGATCCGCGCGTGCAGCGCGCGTACCTAGGCGTCTGACCGCAGTCCGTCACGATCCACCGAGGAGGAGACACCATGAGGCTCAGTGGCAAGGTCGCGATCATCACCGGCGGGGCGCACGGCATGGGCGAGAGCGAGGCGATGATCTTCGCCCGCGAGGGAGCGAGCGTGGTGGTGGCCGACGTCGACCAGCCGGCGGGCCAACAGGTAGCGGCCAAGATCACCGCCGACGGCGGCAAGGCGCGCTTCGCGCGGCTCGACGTCACCAGCGAGACCGAGTGGCAGGAGGTCATCCGCTCCACCACCGGGGCCTACGGGC
>DATFWA010000048.1:0-18471 GCA_035259825.1 Candidatus Methylomirabilota bacterium
TTCATGTCGGACTGCACGCCGAACCGGTCGAACTGGAAGGTGGCCCAGTCGAAGCCGGACGCGCCGTCGAAGTGGTCCTCGCCGTCGGAGCCGACCATGATGTCGTCGCCACCCTCGGCGATGGGCTCATCGAAGCCGCCGGCGGTGATGAAGACGTCGTTGCCGGTCACCCTATCCTGCGAGAACGGGTCGAAGTTGTCACCGGGCGCGCCGTCCTGGGTCCCGATCTCGATCCAGTCGTCGCCCTCGTTCCCGAGCGACGGAAGGTTGGTCTTGGCGCCGAGGATGAAGTCGTTGCCCTCACCGCCAAAGGTTTCAGTGACGTCCTCGCCGGTGATGATGAAGTCGCTGCCCCGGCCGCCCAGGATCAGGTTGAGACCGTTGCCACCGTGGATGACGTCGTTGCCGTCCTCGGCCTGGATGTTGTCGTCGCCGCCGATGTCGGTGATGATGTCGTCACCGGGGCCGCCGAGGAGCATATCGTTACCGTAGCCGCCCTCGAGCCGGTCATTCCCGGCGTCGCCGTACAGCGTGTCGTCACCCTCGCTGGAGATGATGCTGTCGTTGCCGGTGGTGCCGCCGAGGACGACGTGGTCGGCGCCGTTGTACTGCAGGGAGTTCGCGTTGCTTCGGATCACCAGCGGGATGAGCGACCCGGGTTCGGCGACAGGATCGGCGCTGCCGAGACCCTCGTTGAACTGGTTCGCCTGCGTGACCTCGAGGATGAAGCCTGGCGTCGAGAAGACGTCGCCCGGGAGATGGGTGGTGTTGGTGTTGGCCATGATCAGCTTGGCGAACGAGTTGTTCTCGAGCTCGTTCACGAAGTTGGTCCCGGCCAGGCGCGCCAGGTAGTAGAACCGGTCCCCGCTCTGCAGCGACTCCAGCTGCAGCTCGAACACGAAGTTGAAGGTCGAGCCGAGCAACCCACCGAACGGCATCTGCTTTTCGGCTAGACCGCCCATCCAGAAATCGATGTCGTTGACGCCGGAGGTGGCGGCGGACTCGTTCAGGAAGGCCAGGCGCTCCGCGTCCGAGACCGCGCCGCCGCCGAAGACGATGTCCGCGGCCGCCGCTCGCTTGGTGTCCACGGTCGTCGCCGCGGTGATGCTCGCGTGCGTGCCGTAGGCCGCGATGAAGTTGACGAGCGACTCGGGGTGCTTCATGTGCTGCACGAAGTCGTTCCAGCTGGTGTACGGCGCGAGGTCGCTGTCACCCGTCGCCTCGTGGAACTGGCGGCGCGCTTCGTTCAGCGCCGGAATGCCGGTGTCGCGCCCGCGGGCGAGGTTGATGGCGGCGAGGTCGAGCGGCAGGCCCAGCAGATTGTTGCGCATCGCCTCGGTCTTGAACTCGTCGATTTCGTTGGCGACTTGCCGGGTCGTCCCACGCACGATCGCGCCGGCCGCCTGCTCGGGGGTGAGGCCCCCGTCATTGTTGAACGCGAGCGGGTTGAGGAAGGCCGTGATCAGGCCGATCTCGCTCGACACGAAGTTCGGGTCGAGGCGGTCGATTGTCTCGAGCAGCATCGAGTGGCCGAAGCGATAGACGGTGTGCGCGAACTCGGCGACGATCGCCGGGTTGGTGAACGTGTCGAACCCGTTCGGCACGAGGAACTCGTCGATGTTGGGCTGGACCTTGCGCGCGAACTCCTCGAACACGAGGTGCTGGTACTGCATCTCGGTGCCGAACTTCGCGGCCTGGAACAGCCGCTCGCCGTCCCACTCGAGGGTCGTGGGGTTGCGCCACTCGCTGATGAAGGCGGCGTCGCCGGTCGCGAGGATCTGGGCTTTGATGTGATCGACGAGGCGGTTGTGCTCGGAGTGGAAGATGTGGTGCACCGCGGTCAGGCCGATGTTCTCGTTCACGCGGCCGTCACCGGCCATGAAGTGCCGGTCGAGCAGCTCGTTGTCGTAGGTCGCCGGGTTGCCGTCGTCGCCAATGCCCGTGTCGGCATCGGGCGTCAGCAGGATGCCTTGCGAGTTGAACGGATTCGCGCTGTGCGCGATGTCGGCGAGGAACATCTGACCGGTGAACACTAGATCGTCCGCAGTCCCGAACAAGTTATCGGGTCCCGCCGGGTTCGTGCTGAGGGCCGGCCCAGCCACGGTCCTCTCCAGCAACCCGTCGTCGGCCGTTCCGGGGAGGAGGTCGGGGCCGACCGTGACGAGCTGGGCGAATCCATTTGCGCCGGGTATGAAGTTGCCGTACAGGTCGACGGCGATCTTCGGGACGTTCACCACGTCCTTGTCAGTGAGCTCGATGCCGAGGAGGTCGCGCGCCTGCGCCTTCACCACGGCCCAGGTCGACATGCCGCCGAGGTTGATGTCGTTCCCGTTGCCAAAAATGCCGTCGACGAGGTTGCGATTCGTGATCAGCTTGCCCGTGGCGAACGGGTCGCCGCCCCTGAGCTCGTACTCGCGCAGGAAGGCCTGGTGCGAGCCGTCCGAGGCGAAGGTCTGGTTCTGGTCGACGAACGGCGAGGTCGTGTTGACGTGCTCGTGGATGTCGTCGTCGGTGCCGAGGATGCCGTCGGGACCGGGCTGATTGGTGGCCCGGGTCAGCAGCATGAAGTTGGTCTGGCTGCCGGGGACGAATAGCGGATCGTCGGGCTGGAGCGGGATGAAGACGGTGCCGCTGCCGCCCTTCTGCACGAGATCCAGGCCGTGGTCGAAGAACTGGCCGAAGAACACGAACCACAGGTTGAAGGGCGCCGACAGGCCGGCGTCCGGGGCCGTGTTAGGAATCAGGAAGAGGTTCTGGACGTCGTCCGCCGTGCCGAAGATGCCGTCCAAACCAGGGCTGGTGACCTGCGAGGAGGTCGAGGCCGGGTCGAATTCGATTACGTCGTCATTGGTGCCAAGGATGCCATCGGGGCCGGGGGCGACGGTGGCGCCGGCCGCCGCGGACGCCGCCGGGTTGCCGGTGGTCTGGTCGGCGATCAGGTTGCTGATGATGCGCGGCTGCGGGTCCACCACGAAGCCGCTTGTTGCGTCATAGGACCCCGGCACCGCCGCGGCGGGGCCCGGACCGTCGGGATCGACGAGGGCATCGCGGAAGGTCTGGTCAGTCAGCTGAGGGAACAGCTGGTCCGCCGCGCCGAGATTCTCCTGCCCCGGGAGTAGGTGGTTGAATGACCCGTCGACCGTCCGCAGGCCGAACGGGACCAGGGAGTTCGGGAGCAAGGAGAGGAGGTCCGCACCGGCCGCGTGCTTTTCCGCGATGATGATCTGCTGGAGGATGAATTCCAGGTCGGATCGAATCAGCGTGATCGCCATGTCGAATCCCTCCCCTACTACGTGTTCACTGTGGTCTGCTGCTCAGGTCAGAGTGGCCATTTGGTCCTTTCGGCTCGAGGGCGGTGGTCCGTAGAGAGATGACTCTCCGTGAATGGAGAGAAGTACGTGCCAGGGAGCACGTCGGTCTTGCCAGCGTGTGAAGCGAGGTGCTTGGGGAAGGAGTCGAACCTGCCGGCGGGGGTTGTGCAGGCAGGGGCGTCGAGGGACGTCGGGTCGAGCTGGCTCCGGGGAGGTGGGCCGCGGTCGGCATGGGTGCGACCGGTCCTATTGCCCGGGTCCGGCCCGACGACATTGTGCGACATATGCCCTAAGGGCGGAGGTGCTACCTCCAGAACAGCGGCCGGAGTGTAGGCGGAGACTTCCGGCCTGAGGCGGCGCAGGACTTCGTCAAAGTCGTCGTCGAGGTCGACGATGCTGACCCCGTCATTGAAGATGCCCAGGGAGTCGGCGTCGTCGACGGGGGGTGGGAAGATCGTGGCCGTCATGGCGACGAGTGCCAGAGCGAGTAGCAGACGCCAGCAACGTGGCATCAGGCGGCCCACATCATCCGACCTGCCGGCTGTGAACTGGCAATCGTACGAAAACATATTGACGCTGTTGGCGCCGGCGGGCAAACTTGGTGCCAGACCGGCCGCGTGGCCTCAAAAGTCAAACCGGTAAGATACTTCCGACTGTGCAGCCGTTTTCAAATCCGAAATCGAAAAGGATACCCGTGAACCATTTGTGGGGAAATTCCTATCCTATTTGCCCGCGAGTTTGCCTTCTTCATGCGACGGGGATGCGAGGGGTTGCCGCAATTCTTTGCTTACGCGAGGCCCGGACGTAACAGCAAGACAAGGCCTTGATCGTGCAACAGAATCCGGCGATCGGGGGACTGGCCTGCGAAGAGGCTTGACCCAGCGGGTCCGACAGCCGCATCATCTGCCACCACGTTGTGGCCGAGATGCACCGGAAAGGGGAACCTATGGCAGACAAGGAACAGAACGGGAAGGAAGGCAAGAACGAACCAACTGCCGCACCGGCCAGGCCGGCGGGTATGGGACTGCGGCTGGTGCCGGTGGAGCAGTCGGACCAGCCGGTGCTCTCCAACCTGACGTCGGTGAGCGTGGCGCCCGGGCTCGTGTTCATCGACTTCGGCTTCATCGAGCCGAATCTCCTCGCCGCGCTGCCGCGCATGGCCAGGACCGGCGGCAAGATGCCTGAGCGCGTCACCGGCAAGCTGGCGGTGCGCGTGGCGCTCGGCTTCGATTCGCTCGGCACGCTGCATCAGCAGCTGGGGCAGGTGCTAAAGGGGCTGGGTGACGCCGCACAGGCCGCCCGCGCCGCGAGCGCCCGGGCCGCGAGCAACAAGTAGCGGCGCCCGGCAAGGACGCACCATCCTCGGCGGTTCCACCGCGGTCGTCCTGACCGCGGCGATCCTGGCTCTCGGGACGGCGTCCGCGCAGGCGGCGCCGTCGTTTTCCCTGCCGGTCGAGTGTCAGCTGGGCCCAGTGTGCGTGGTGCAGAACTATGTCGACCGCGACCCCGGGCCGGAGGCGCGCGACTATCGGTGCGGCTTCCTCACCTATGACGGTCACAAGGGGACCGACATCCGGGTGATCGAGCCGGCCGCGCTCCGTCGAGGCGTCGCGGTGGTGGCGGCGGCGGCCGGGCGCGTGCGGGCGGTGCGCGATGGGATGGCCGACGCCAACGTGCGCACGCTCGGCAAGGACGCGGTGGCGGGGCGGGAAGCGGGCAACTCGGTCATCGTCGAGCACGGCGACGGCTGGGAGAGCCAGTACGGTCACATGCGCAACGGAAGCATCGCAGTCAAGCCCGGCGACACGGTGGCCGCCGGCCAGCGGCTCGGCCTGGTCGGCCTGTCGGGCTACACCGAGTTCCCGCACCTGCACTTCGAGGTGCGGCATCACGGCAAGACCGTGGACCCGTTCGCGGGCGAAGGCGGCGGAGAGCCCTGCCAGCTGGGCGCGCAGCCGCTGTGGGCCCGGCCGGCGCTGGACGCGCTCGCGTACGTCGCAACCGGCCTCGTCGCCGCGGGCATCGCGGGCGATCAGCCGACCCTCGACGACGGGCGGGTTGCGGGCGAGCAGATCCTGCCGCTCACCGGCGCCTCGGGCGCCGCGGTGTTCTGGGTGCAGATCTACGGTGCCCGGGCCGACGACTGGGAGGAGCTGCGGCTGGTCGGCCCGGACGGCCGTGTGCTCGCCGAGCGGCGCGGACGCATCGCGCGCACCCGCGCCCAGTGGCTCGTGTACGCCGGCCTCCGCCGTTCCGGCACGGCCTGGCCGCCGGGCCTCTATCGCGGCGAGTACGTGCTCTACCGCGGGCCGGAGCGGGTGAAGGTGATCTCGGTAGGGCGGGAGATCACCGTTCAGTAGGTTCCGGGGCGGATCTGCCCGTAGAGCGCCTTGAGCTTGTCGGCGGTGAAGCCGGCGGTCTGGCAGAGCGAGATGATCTTGCGCTCGTCCGCCTCCACCTTGGCGATGGCCTCGGGAATCTGGGCCGCGATCTCGTGCGGCACCGTCACGACGCCGTGCTGGTCGCCGTGGACCAGATCGCCCGGCTTGATCCAGAGGCCGCCCACCTTGACTGGCAGACCGAAGTCCACCATGTGGATGTTGGCGTGCGAGACCGACACATGCGCGGCGCAGAACTGGAAGCCCAGCGCGCGCACCTCGTCCAGATCGCGCACCGAGCCGTCGGTCACCACGCCGACGCAGCCGAGGGCGCGGTGGATGTTGGCCTGCACCTCGCCCCACTGCGCGCCCTGGCCGCGCGGATCGTCCAGGTCGTGCACGACGATCACTCGCGGCGCGGGAATGGTCTGGATGAAGTCCCACCAGCCGAAGGTGCTGGCCCGGTGGCCCTCGATCGGCCCGCGCTCGGCGCGGACGAGCGCGGTGACCGCGTAGCCCACCATCGGCCCCATCTCGGGGAAGAGGGCGCGGATGCTGAAGGACACGTTGCCCTCGTCCCGGGGCCGCACCTTGAAGGTCTCGATGGCGTTGGCCACGCTGGGACTCGTGATCTTGCGAAGCGCGTCGATCTGCTGGGTGGTGAGCGTCACCGTCGTCTCCTTGCTATCGGAACCGGTGTCAGATGGTGCCCTTGCGCCGCTCCATGAGCGCGCGCTCGAGCTGGGGGATGATCTGCGCGACGCCGCGCAGGTTCGGGTTGACGCGCAGGGCCTTCCGGAAGTACTCGAGCGCGCGCTCCGGCTGGTCGAGCTGCAGATAGATTTGCCCGTAGCCGGCCAGGGCCCCGAAGTGACTCGGGTTGCGCTTCATCACCTCGTCGCAGTCCTTGAGCGACTTCTCGTAGTCGCCCATCAGGAAGTAGACGGTGGCGCGCTTGTTCCAGCCTTCCGCGAAGTCGGGCCGACGCTGGATGACCGCGGTGAACGTGGACACGGCGGCCGGTCCCTCGCTACGGCCCATCTGCTCGATGCCGATCTGGAGCAGGTGGTCGGTCTCCGCGTCGCCGGAGCGGCTCCACACCTGCCAGACCGAGTGCTCGGCGAGCGCGCGGACCACCTCGTCGGCATCGGATAGCGCGGCCAGGAGGACGGGCGCGTCCGCCATCGTGCCCACCTCGCCGAGCCACGCCGCGGCCTGGCGGCGGGTCTCGACGTCGGGCTTGCCGATGTCGGCCAGGGCCTGCTCGCGGGTCACCGGCGAGCGCGACTGGGCGCCGGCCGCCACGACCAGGGCGGTGAGGGCCAGGGCCAGCGCGGCGAGCGCGCGCCTCATGTGCGGCGGACCAGCCCGAGGAAGGCGGCCTCGTCCAGCGTGGTCACGCCGAGGCGCTTGGCGTCGTCGGCCTTCGAGCCGGCATCCTCGCCGACGATGACGTAGTCCGTCTTCTTCGACACCGACCCCGAGACGCGGCCGCCGAGCCGGATGATCAGGTCCTTGGCCTGATCGCGGCTGAGCGTGGCGAGCCCTCCGGTCAGCACCAGCGTCTTGCCCTCCAGCGGCCGCCGTCCCTCCGTGTGGCCCTCCTCGCGCATGGTGACGCCGGCGGCGGCCAGGCGCTCTATCGTCGCGCGGTTGCGCGGCTCGGCCAGAAAGCTCGTCACCGCCTGGGCGATCTGCGGGCCGATGCCGTAGATCTCGTTGATGTCGGCCTCGGTCGCAGCGAGCAGGCGCTCCATGGTCCCGAAGCGCGAGGCCAGCAGCTGGGCGGCGCGCTCGCCCACCATGCGGATGCCGAGCGCGTTGAGCAGGCGGGTGAGCCCGCGGGTCTTCGAGGCCTCGATGGCGCGGTGGAGGTTCTGGGCCGACTTCTCAGCGAGGCGCTCGAGTTCGGCCAGAGTCTCCACCGAGAGCCCGTAGAGATCGGCGAAATCACGCACGAGTTCCCGCTCGACGAGCTGGCGGATGATGACCTCGCCCAATCCCTCGATGTCCATCGCCCGTCGCGAGCCCCAGTGGAAGAGCCGCTCGCGCAGCTGGGCGGGGCAGGCGGTGTTGGTACAGCGCCACACCGCTTCGCCTTCCACCCGCGCGGCGAGTCCGCCGCAGGCCGGGCAGTGGCTGGGCATCCGGAACGGCTCGGGCGGAGGCTCGGGCCGCTTCGCGGTCACGACCTGGACCAGGTAGGGAATGACGTCGCCCGCCCGCTCGATGAGGACGGTGTCGCCCACTCGGACGTCCTTGCGGCGCACCTCGTCCTCGTTGTGCAGGCTCACGTTGGAGACGGTCACGCCGGCCAGCTCCACCGGCTCGAGCTGCGCGGTGGGGGTGAGCGCGCCCGACTTGCCCACGTTGATGGTGATGCCGAGCACGCGGGTAGTGGCCTGCCGCGCTGCGAACTTGTAGGCGATCGCCCAGCGCGGGTGGTGCGCCGTCGCCCCCAGACGACGCTGCTGCTCCAGGTTGTCCACCTTCACCACCAGGCCGTCGGCGTCGTAGCCGAGCGCGTCGCGGTCGGCCTCCAGCCGGGTGAAGCAGGCGAGCACCGCGTCGAGATCGGCGCAGCGCTCGGAGCGGGGATTCACCGGGAAGCCGCTGTCCCGCAGTGCCTCGAGGCGTTCCCACTGGCTGCGCAGGGCCGGCGGCTCGAGCACGCTCACGTGATAGAGGAAGATCTCGAGCGGCCGGGAGCGGGTCACCGAGGGGTCCTTCTGGCGCACGGCGCCCGCCGCCGCGTTCCGGGGGTTGGCGAAGACGGGCTGCCCGGCCTCCTCCAGTCCCGCGTTCAGGCGCGCGAAGGCCTCGCGCGGCATGTAGACCTCGCCGCGGACCTCGAGCTTGGCGGCCCCCTTCAAGGGCCCGGCGAGCGTGGCCGGGATCGACTTGATGGTGCGGAGGTTCTGGGTGATGTCCTCGCCGATGCGCCCGTCGCCCCGCGTGGCGCCGCGGACGAGGCGGCCGCCCTCGTAGAGCAGGGCCACGCCCAGCCCGTCGATCTTGGGCTCGCACACGTACCCGGGGGTGACGCCGGGCAGCGCGCGACGCACGCGCGCCTCGAACTCGCGCACGTCGTCCGCGGTCATGGCGTTGTCGAGCGAGAGCATCGCGACGAGATGCTCGACCGGCGCGAAGAGCTCGGCCCGCCGGCCCCCCGGCTGTCGCGTGGGGCTGTCCGGCGTGATCAGCTCGGGATGGGCTTCCTCGAGGACGACTAGCTCGCGCCAGAGGCGGTCGTATTCGGCGTCGGAGATCTCGGGCCGGCTCTCGACGTAGTACAACTCGTTGTGCCGTCTGATCTCCTGGCGGAGCTGCGCGAGGCGCGGCTCGACCTCGGTGGGCTGATGACTCATCGGGTCATCAGGATAACACCGCGGAGGAGGCTAGACGCGGGCTAGCGCGGCACGTTGGTAGGCGGCGGCATCCGCGGCGCTTGACGCACGGACTCCTCGAGCTCGGGCGTCACCTTCCGCATCTGATCGGTGATCCTGGCCGCGTCCACGGGCGTGCCCACCGCGCGCGGGGTGATCAACAAAAGGAGCTCGGTTCGTTCGATTCGCTCTTCGGTGGAGCCGAAGAGGTAGCCGAGGATCGGGATGCGGTTCATGAACGGCACGCCGATCTTGATGTTGGTCCGCCGGTTCTGGATGAGGCCGCCCAGCACCAGGGTCTGATTGTTCAGCAGCACCACGGAGGTCTCGGCCTCCCGCTTGGTGAATCGCGGCGAGTTGATCGGCGGCGGCTCGTTGGCCCCGACCTCGTTGACCTCCTGCTTGACGTCGAGCGCCACGGTGCCCTGCTCGCCGATGCGCGGGGTCACGGTGAGGATGATGCCGGCGTCCTTGTATTCGACGGTCTGGGTGATCGAGTTGCCGGTGATCCCGCCGGTGGCCACCGGCACCTGCTGCGACGTCACGATCGGCACCGAGGTTGACACGTTGATGACCGCCTTGCGGTTCTCGGCGGTCATGATGGACGGGTTGGATAGCACGTTGACCCGGTTATCGGTGGACAGCGCGTTGAGAGCCGCCAGCACCTTGTCCGCCGCGAAGGCGAAGAGGTTGAAGCCGAGCGGGACGGCGAGGCCGCCGAAGGGGATGATCGATTGCGGCGGCTTGGCGGGCAGCAGGCCCGAGGGCGACGAGGTCATCGTGAAGTTTCCGGACCGCACCGCCCACTCGACCCCGAGCTTCATATCCTCGTCCAGGCGGACTTCAGCAGCGAGCACCTCGATCAAGACCTGCCGTGGCATCTTGTCGAGCCGCTTGATGGTCTCCTCGATCTCTTTCCACAGCCGCGGGTACGTCGTCACGATGACCGCGTTCGTCACCTCGTCCGCCACGAAGCGGATGTCGACCACCGGCGGCGCGCCCTCGCCCGACACCCCCGGGAAGCCGCCCGGGCGTGGCACGCCGCCTCCCAAGGGCCCGGTTCCCAAGGGCCCGGTTCCCACGACCGGCGTGGTTCCCAGCACTGACCCCGGCGGCGTCAGCGGAGCCGGCAGCGGGAGCGCGCTCGGTCCGGAGAGGCCGGAGATGCTTGTGAAGGAGCGGATCTGCGGCTGGGTGCCGGTGATCGCCGGGCCCTGGCCACCGCGGCCGTAGATGGCGTCCAGCGTGGTGGCCAGGTCCCGCGCCTTGGTGTTCTCCGCGAAGTGGATGAACACGCGCTGATTTCCGTAGATGTCCACGTCGAGCTTGTCGAGCAGCCGGCGGATGGTCTCCATATCCGATTTCCGCGCATGGACGACCAGCGAGTTGGAGCGGCGTTCGGGCACGATCAGGGGCGTCTCGGCCCCGGTGGGACCGAGCAGGCCTCCGCCGGGCTGAGCCAGGGCGCCAGGCTGACCGGTGGGCGGGGCGAGCGGCGGAGGCGGCGCCGCGCCGGGCTGTCCTTGCTGCGCGGCCTGACGGGCGAGGAACAGCTGCATGAGCAGCTGGGCCACCTCGCTGGCGTCGACGTGCTTGAGCGGGACGATCTGCAGCTCGCTGAGCGCGACCTCGACGTCCACCAGCTGGAGCATGTCGAGCAGCCGGCGGATGTTGGCGACCGAGTCGGTCAGGATCAGGAGATTCGTCTCCCGATGGGCGGTGATGGCGCCCTGCGCGGCCACGAACGGGCGCAGCAGGTTGACCGCGTCCGCCGAGTTGATGAACCGCAGCGGCACCACCTGCGTGATGATCTCGTCGGGCGGCAGGTTCGAGACCTCGCGGCCCACCACCGTCTTCACCGGCGTCTGGACCACGCCCTCGCGCGGGATGATGCGGTAGAGGTTGCCGGAGCGCACCGCGGCCAGCCCATTGACGTCCAGGATCGTGAGGAGCACGCCGAAGACCTCGTCGCTCGAGATCTTGCCGCTGGTCTGCACCGTGACTTTGCGGCCGCGCGCGCCCGGAGCCAGCACGTAGTTGAAGCCCACGATCTCGGCCGCCGCCTGGATCACCACCTCGATGTCGGCGTTGTCGAAGTTGAGGACGACCGATCGCGCGGGCCCCTTGGGCGCCGGCGGCGGGGTGGCCGGCGCGGCCGCGGCCGGCGGCGCGCTTGGGGCAGGGATCGGCGCGGGTGGCGGCGGCGCCGGCTGCGGAGTCGTCTCGGACTTGCTCGGGGCGGTGGGCCGCGGCTCCTCGGGGGCCGGCGGCGGGACGGGGGCCGGCGGCGGGACGGGGGCCGGCTCGGCCTGGACCTCGACCCGGGTGCCCGTGTTCGGCTTGGCGGGTTTCGGCGGCGCGGAGACGCAGCCGGTCAGGACTCCGGCAATGACGAGCCAGCACACGAGTCGACGCATCATCGCGAAGCGCCCGTCACGGTTTCGTGAAGTGAGCGGCCCCGCGAGGTCCGACCGGGCGCGGCGGGCGCCGGCGGTACGGGCCCGCTGGGTGCCGGGGCGGGCTGCGGCGTCATCGTCGGCTGCTGCGGTGCGGCCGGCTGGGGCGACCCTCCGGCCGGGCTCGGTGTGCCAGTCGGGATCGTCGGCTCGGGTTTCGGCTTGTCTGGATCCTGCAATAGAACCTCCATCCGTCCATCGGGTCGGGCGATGATCACACGGTCTCCATTGATCGACTGCACGCGGCCGCCGGCGACGGCGTCGCCGACCGCGTAGCCGTAGATGCGCTTGGCGTTCGGATCTTCGAGATAGGCGCGGCTCCGCTGGCCATCCATCACCACGCCATGGAGGAGCGGTTTGACCGCGGAGGCGGTGACCGAGGCGCCCTGGCCCTCCGCGCGGCTGGGACTGAACAGATTCTTGTTCGCGATGACGAGATACGCGCCGCTGCCGACGGGCGGCGCGGTCGACACCTCGGGGGCGGCTGCGGTCGCCGGCGGCGCCCCGCTCTGCGGTCCGATCGGCGGCAGTGGTCTCGAGGTGAGTAGCTCGCGCACCAGCGCGGCAAAGAACAAGCCGCTGAGGAGCACGAGAACCGCATTGAGGAGGAACAGGCGCCGGTTCACCGTCTAGTCCTCGTCCTTCGCGCCGGTCGAGGAGCCGATCGGCGGACCCGGAGCCGTGCCGTTGGGCGCACCGGGCGGCTTGGCGCCCGCCGCGGGCGGGGGCATGAGGTAGCCAGCCACGACCAGGGTGGTCAGCAGCTCGCGCGGCTGGCCGACCGTGACGACCCGAATCTTGAGGTCCTTCAGCGCGAGCAAGTGAGGCGAGCGCTCCAGCCCGGCCAGCACGGTTACCGTGTCGCGGATGCCGCCCATGAAGGCCAGCTCGATCGAGATCTCCTGCAGACCCTGCTGGTCGGAGACGGGGAGCACGCGCTCGCTCCGGACCTCGACGCTGGCCCCACTGATGCGGTCCTTGACCAGCTGCTGCAGCTCGGAGGCGGCCAGCGGTGCGGTCGGTCCGCGGAGCAGGCGCCTCGATTCGGTCTGGAGCCGCTCGTTGACCGCGGCGAGCTCTTCGGCGAGCCTTCCCTTCTGCCCGATCTGCAGACGGCGCCGCTCGAGGACCTCCTCGCGCATCGGCACGGTGGCCTCGGCCGTGCGCGAGCGGTTCATGAGTGGCTCAACGATCAGCAGGTAGCCGCCGATCACCAGCGCGATGGCGGCGCCGACTCCGACCATGAGACGCTCGCGGGGGCTAAGGGTGGGCATCTCAGCGGTCCTTCCCAGCGGGCTGTCCCGGCCCGGCGGGCTGTCCCGGCCCAGCGGGCTGTCCCGGCGCGGCGGGCTGCCCCGGCGCGGCGAGCTGCCCCGCCGATTCGCGCGACGGGCGCTCCCATGACGCCCGGATCCGGAACTGCTCCTTGTTCTGAGCCTTGGTGACGGGCGAGGTGAACTCCACGCGCTCGAGCCGGTCGGAGGCCTCGAGGAGCGGGATCAGCGAGCTGGCCGCGTCGGACTGACCGACCAGCTCGACGCCCTGGCCGTCCATGGTGACACCCTGGAGCCACGCGCTGGGCGGCAACATCTCGGCCAGCTCGCGCAGCGCCGGCAGCGCCGGGACGCGCCCGTCCTGTGCCGCTTGCAGGGCGCCGAGCATGCGACGCTTGCGGGCCAGCTCCGTGGACACCGTCTCGACCGCCTTCACCTCCGGATCGAGCCGGTGAATCTCCTGCGACAGCCGATCGAGATAGCTCTCGGTCTTGATCACGTGGGTCAGCGCGACGGCGAGCCCGAGGACTGCAGTGAATGCGATCAGCCCCGCGGTCACCATCTGCTCGCGCGAGGCCGCCCAGGGACGAGCCTCCGCGGGAAGCAGGTTCAGGGTCGGATTCCGCGATCCCGACGCGACCGCCAAGGCGAGCAGGCCACTGTCCTGAGCGTCCTCCGGCAGTGCGGCGATCAGCGGGACCTTGGCTTCGGCATACGGCGGCTCGGAGACCGGGATGCGGAGCGCGGCGGCCAGCGCGGGCTTCAGGTCCGCGGCGTCCAGCCCCGAAAGCCAGACCGCCTCGCAGTCGCTCCAGTTGACCAGCGAGAGGCTGCGGCCGATCTCCCGCGCAAGTCCCTCGACGTCCGCGGTCGCGACGTAACGGCTCATGAGCAGCCGCCGGCCGTCGAGGAGCAGGAGATCGGCGCCGTCGCGGTGCCGGTGTGCCCAGACCGCTCGCCGGGTCTGCAGGTCGCGGGCGAGCAGCGCGGGCAGCTCATGGCACGCGATGACCATCGTGGAGGCTCGCCGATGCGCGCCGGCCACCAGCGCGAGCGGCCGCTCCACGGTGCGGCGCTCGACGGCGGCTACCAGCACGCGGTGCGGCTCATCGGGGCCGCTGCCCAGCTCCACCCAGTCGAAGCGCACGCCCTCGGGCGGGAAGGGCACGTGCCGCTCGAGGTCGAAGCCGACCATCGCCCCGAGGTCACTGCCGGGCGCACGCGGCAGGTCTATCGCCTTCACCACCGCGAGCCGCCGATCGAGCCCGATGCGGATGCCGCGGCCGCTCACCTCGCGGGCCCGCAGCTCCGCGGCCAGCGTGGCCGCGGGATCCTCCGCCTCCTCGACGAGGAAGTGCTCCACCTGATTGCGGCCGGTGATGGCCACCACCGTGGCGCGGCCGTCGTGGGCGAAGAGGCCGATGCGCGCCGGCATCATGATCCGGCTCCCGGACGCCACGACAGCACCGTCACGTCCAACACGCGGCCGGGACGGCCGCGCCTCACCACCGCAACGATCTGGCTGCGGCTGACTCCGCCGATCAGCCCCTCGGCCTCGATCCGGAAGATGGCGCTGCCGGTGGTGAGACCCCGGCCGGCGAAGCGCCCGGGCACCGTCGGGTACGGTGTCCGCACGCGCGTCCGCACCACCTCCTCCACCTCCGCATCGGAGAGGCCGACCGCCTTGAGCACGGGAGGTGGAGCGGCATTGAGGCTCACCGCGTTGAGCGCGACCGCCGTGACCAGGTTGCCCAGTCCCGGGCGGCCGCCGGTCCCGTAGTAGAGCTCGGGCGTGACCCCGCGGATCTGCAGCAGTTCGCTCTCGTCCTGGATGTTGGCGTTGCGCGCCCGATAGGGCACGGGCAGCTTCAGATAGTAGTCGCTCTCCGCGCCGTGGACGCGATGCAGGTCGTTGCCGTCGCGCCAGTCCTGGATCGAATCGCTGATGATGTCGCGCTGGTTGCGATCCACCTCGAGCGCGTCGAGTAGCCGGTTCATCCGCACTTGATCGCCGGCGTTGACGTTCAGCCGGGCCGCCTCGTCGGTGATCCGGTACGAGAACTCGCCGGCCCCCAGGGGCACCCGGATCCGCGGAAGGGAAGGCACACGCGTCGGCGTCGTCTGCCCGGGGAGGACGCGATAGAAGACAAGCTGTCCGCTCTCGTCGAGGGCGCCGATCTGCGACTGGCTCAGGATCTCGCGGATCGCCTGCTGCACGCCGGCCTCGGCCAGGTGCCGGGCCACGACCGTGTCGCGATAGGCGCGCACCATGGAGGCCTCGAGCCGCGCCGAGTAGGCGAACTCGGTGACCACAAGTGCCAGCAGCGCGAGCACCAGCATGACCACGATCAGGGCGACACCGCGCTCGCTATTCATGGCCCGCTCGCCTGGATGGGCACGGTAACGGTCTGGGCGGTGCTTCGCTGGCCCACGGTGCTAACCAGGGTGATCTCCACCGCCCGCGGCAGCGAATCCTCCTTGGTCAGGTCCCACACGTCTTCCCAGGAATCCGGCTCCTGCCCCAGGTAGCGAAAGCGCAGCGCGCTCGTCCGCGCATCCACCAGCATCGGCTCCACGCGGTCGAGGGGAACCGGGCTGGGCAGGATCTGCTGGCGCAGCGTCAGTCCCACCGGGTCGACGGCCAGGCTGACCACACTGAACGCCGCCGGCGCGGGCGTCGGCAGCGGCGGCGAGAGCGTGGCGAAGGTGAGCCGGTCCGCCTGGCCGTCGAAGAGCAGGCGAGGCTGCTCGGCGTCGCCGGGGGTGACGCGATACGGGAACGCGCCGGCCAACGCACCCTCGAGCAGGACGATCAGGCTCCGATCGCGGTCGAGCTTCGCCGCCCGCTCCTCGCCCCGCTGCCACGCGGTCAGCCCGATGCGGAGCCCACCCGACACGATCACCATGAGGGCGGCGACGATGCTCAGCGCCAGCATCAGCTCGAGCAGGGTGAAACCGCGTGGTCGCGTTCTCATTGGCCCGGATTCCCCGGCACCGTGCGGAGGCTCGCCACCTCGAGCGTGCGGCTGCCCCAGCGCACCGCGACCGACAGCGCGTACAGGTTGGGCTTCGGACCCGCCCCCGGCGTCAGCTCCTCGGGCAGCGGCACCAGGCTCACGCGACGTTCCCAATGGAAGCCGCCCTCCTGGCCGGCCTCGATACCTTCCCGTGGCACGTCGATCGCCCGGACCACACGGTCCGCGACCAGCACCGCCTGCTGGTAGTCGTCCGAGAGCCGCAATAGGCGCAGCCCCTGAGACGACAGCTGCATGAGGGTCACGATCGAAATGGCCAGGATGGTCAGGGCCACCAGCACCTCGAGGAGCGTGAAGCCGCGGCTCACTGGGCCACCCGCTGGGTGGTCACGCGTCCGGTCAAGGCGTCGACCGTGACCACGAACAGCCGCGGCCCCGTCGTCTCCACCAGGACGCGCCCGCCGCTCGACATGCCCTGGGGCTGGAACGTGACGGCCGACGGCGTCGTCGCGCTCTCCACGCGCAGCAAGGCCGAGAAGGCGCGCCTGGCCGCGGCGGTTTCCTGGCCATCGCGCGCGGCCCGCCGCAGCAGGAGGGTGTGAGCATCGCGATCGATGGTCACTGCGACGGTCTGCCGGCTCGTCACCGCCTGCTCCCGAGCTCCGCGGAGGAAGGCCGCGATCGAGGCGACCTGAGCCCGCGCCGCCACGTCCTCCGCGGTCCGGCCCACCGCGGGCGCCACCAAGGCGGTCGCAAGCGCGAGCAGGGCCAGGACCACGACCAGCTCCATCAGGGTGTAGCCCGCGCGAAACTCGCTCACCGCGCCTCCCACGAAGTGACGTCGCGGTTCTCGCCGTCGCCGCCGGGGGTTGCGTCGGCGCCCAGCGACCAGATGTCGTAGTCGCCGTGATCCCCCGGGCAGCACTTGTACGTGTACGCGCGGCCCCACGGATCGAGCGGCACCACCGGCTTCTTGAGATACGGCCCGTTCCAGTTGGCCACGTTCGGATTCTGGACGAGCGCCTGCAGCCCGACCGTCGAGGGTGGATAGCTGCCGACGTCGAGCCGGTACTGGTCCAGCGCGGCGCCGAACAGCTCGATCTGCGCCCTCGCCGCGGCCTGCTTGCTCTGGCCCACGCGGCCGAACAACCGCGGGCCCACCAGACCCGCGATGAGCCCAAGGATGATGATGACGACGAGGAGCTCGATGAGCGAGAAGCCACGCTGGTCGCGGAGGAGTCGTCTCACGGGAGTCTTTCTCACAGCGGAATATCCGTGACGGAGAGGATGGCCATCAGCATGGCGACGACGATAAAGCCCACCACCACACCCATCACCAGGATGATGCACGGCTCCGCGAGGGCGATGAGCCGCTTAACGAGCTTACGCGTGTCGGCCTCGAGCTCGGTGGCCACCCGCAGCAGCATCTCTTCGAGACGGCCGGTCTCCTCGCCGACGCGCACCATGTGGGTGGCCAGCGCCGGGAACGCGCCCGATTCGGCCATCGGCTGGGCGAGGCCGGCGCCCCGTCGCGCGCCGTCCGCGAGTCGGTCGACCGCCCCGATGAGCACCTGGTTGGCCAACATCTCCTTGACCACGGTGAGCGCCGGGATCATGCCGATCCCGCTGCGGAGCAGGGTGCCGAGGATCCGGGTGAAGCGGGCGACCTCGGTCTTCACGATGACCTCGCCCGCGAGCGGTAGCCGGAGGAGCAGGCGGTCGGCAGTGAGGCGTCCGCGGGGGGTGGCCAGCACCATCCGAGCCACCAGGAGGCCGGCCAGCACCAGGCCGAGGAACACCCACCAGTAGTATTGGAGGGCTCCGCTCACCTCGAGCAAGACCTGGGTCGGCCAGGGAATGCTCGCGCCTAGGTCCTTGAAGATCTCGGCGAAGCGCGGGATGACGAACGTCATGAGGAACACGACGGCGGCCGAGCCCACGCCGATGAGCATCGTGGGGTAGATCAGGGCCGACACCAGCGCGTCGCGGAACTCCTGCGATTCGGCGAGGAACTCGGAGAGACGGCGCAGCGTCGTCTCGAGTACGCCGCCTTTCTCGCCGGCTCGCACCATGTTGATGTAGAGGCGCGAGAAGGGACGCGGGTGGTGCTTGGCAAGCGCGTCGGCGAGAGAGCTTCCACCGCGCACCGTACGCAGCACGTCGGCCATGATCGAGCGCAGCCGCGCCGTCGGCGCCAGCTCGGCCTGGATGGCCAGAGCGCGATCCAGCGGCAGCCCGGCTTCCAGCAGGGTGGCCAGCTGCTGGGTGAGCGACACGAGATCGCGTCCGGCGACGCGGCGGCCGCCGATCTCCGGCCAAGCCAGGCCGAGAAGGCGGCGCTGCTGGCTCTGCGCCGCGATCTTGATGGGGAAGTACGCGTCCCGCTGCAGGCGCTCGACCACCGCGCGCACGTCGGGCGCCTCCATGACCCCGTCGACCGTCTGGCCTCGCTGATCGGACGCACGGTAGGCGAAGACGGCCACGCTACGTGTCCTCCTGGGTCACGCGGAGGATCTCGTCCACCGTGGTCATTCCCGCGCAGGCCTTGCCCCACGCGTCCTCGCGCAGGGTGAGCATGCCGTGCTCCACCGCATGGCGGCGGATCTCGCCGGCCGGCGCGCGTCGGACGATGAGGCTCCGCGTCTCCTCGTTGATCCTGAAGAGCTCGTAGATGCCGATGCGCCCGCGATA
>DATFWA010000049.1:0-10205 GCA_035259825.1 Candidatus Methylomirabilota bacterium
CCGCCGGCGCGACCGCCGCGAGATGCGATCCCACCATCTGCCGGATCTCGGCGGGCGGCATCGACATGAGCAACACGCCCGGCCCCGGGTCCAGCTCAGGATAGCGGTACGGCTCCATCGGCAAGTCCAGCAACACTTCCATGCCCGAGCGCGCCGCGTCGCGAGCGATGGCGGCCGAAAGCGGCAAGGCCGGCTGCACCGCCACCGTCAAGGGACGCCGGATCTCCCGGAGCGCGTCGAAGACGTCGCGGCGGCCACCCAGCTCATCGACGATGATGGCCACACGCGGCGCGCCCGGCGAAGGCGGCATGGTCTCCGCCACCGGAAGCGGCCGAGCGCCGGCCCGGAGCTCCAGCGGGGTGCTGCGGGCTCGCCCGAGCGCGAGCAGGTCGGGACCGAACAGGCTGGCCTCGCCGCGGCGCGCCTGCCACTGGTCGAGTCCTACCACCGCGACCAGCAGCAAGACGATGATGCCGGCGAGAGCCTGCCACACCCTCGCCGGCATCGGGTCGACGTTCCGCCTGGCCTAGCGGGCTTGCGCCTGCGGACCTGCCGGGACCGGCCGGCTCTTGTCGAGGATCTTCATGGCCTTGAGCAGGTCGAGCGCCCGCTGCAGCTGGGGATCGCGCTTGAGCTGTTCCTGGGGCGTCTCGGTCGCGGGCGGCGGCGTCGGCGCCGGGCTGTCCTTGTCCCCGCCCGACGCGGCCGCGGTGGTCTTCGGGCCCTCCACCAGGATGTCCGGCGTGATGCCCTTGCCGTGGATCGAGCGGCCCTTCGGCGTGAAGTACTTCGCGGTGGTCAGCCGGAGGCCCGAACCGTCCGAGAGCGGGATGATCGTCTGCACCGAGCCCTTGCCGAAGCTCTGCGTGCCGAGCACCACCGCGCGCCCCCAGTCCTGCAACGCGCCCGCCACGATCTCGGAGGCCGAGGCGCTGCCCTGGTTGACGAGGACCACGATCGGGAAGTCGGTGAAAGTGCGCTTGGAGTTCGAGGAGAACCGCATGTTCTGATTCCGCACGCGCCCCTCGGTGTACACCACCAGCTTGCCGGGCTCGAGGAACTTCTCGGTCACTTCCACCGCGGAGGTCAGCAGACCGCCCGGGTTGTTCCGGAGATCGAGCACCAGGCCCTGGATCTTGCCCTCCTTCACGTACTTCTCCAGCGCGGTTTCCAGGTCGTTGGCGGTCTGCTCCTGGAACTGGCGCAGGCGGATGTACTCGATACCGGGCTCGAGCTGGTTGTTCTTCACCGAGTGCACGCGGATCTGCTCGCGGGTGATCAAGAAGTCCTTCGGCTCGGCCCAGCCTTCACGCACGATCGTGATGGTGATCTTGCTGCCCGGCTTGCCCCGCATGCGCTTGACCGCGTCGGCCAGCTGCATGTCCTTGGTGGTCAACCCCTCGATCTTGAGGATGCGGTCTCCCGGCTGGATGCCCGCGCGGTAGGCCGGGGTGCCCTCGATGGGCGCCACCACCGTCAGCACGTCATCCCGGAGCGTGATCTCGATGCCGAGCCCGCCGAAAGAGCCGCTCGTCTCGACCTGCATCTCCCGGTACATCTCGGGATCCAGGAACGAGGAGTGCGGGTCGAGCCCCCGCAGCGTGCCCTTGATCGCGTTGTAGATGATGTCCTTGGGCGGGACCTCGTCCACGTACTGGCTCTGCACGATCGAGAGCACTTCGGTGAACAGCCGCAGGTTCTCGTAGGTGGCCGCGGTGTCATTGCCCTTGCTCGCCACCCCGCCTCCGAGCGACAGGGTCAGCACCAGCAGCAGGCCTGAGATCAAGACCACCTTCTTCATGTGCCGGATGGGCCGCATCGTGTACGCCTCCGTGGGTACTTGCTCTATCCGCCTATCGCTCTTACTTCACTCTTCGTAATCCGCTTGGCTCGCCTTCGGCTTCACCTTGCCCTGCGTCGCCCTACCCCTTGGGCCTCAGCCAATGCGCCGGATCCTGGGGCTTCCCCTCGTGCCGCACCTCGAAGTACAGTCGCGGCCCCTGGAGCGAGCCGGTGTCCCCGACCGTGCCGATGATCTGCCCCTGCTTCACCTCGTCACCCTCCGCGACCCGGATATCCGCCGCGTGGGCGTAGATCGTGTAGTACTCGCCGCCGTGATCCACGATGATCAAGTTGCCGTAACCTCGGAACCACCCCGTGTACACCACGTGTCCCGGAAACACCGCCGCGATGCTCGATCCCTCGCTCGCCTCGATGTCGATCCCGTTGCGGAACGTCTTCGTCCCGAACCGCGGATTCACCTGCGGCCCGTACTCGGCCACCACCCGTCCGTCCGCCGGCCAGGAGAGCCGCCCCCGAAGCGCCGCGAACCCCGCGCCGGACACCCCCGGCGAATCCCCCGGCGCCGGTCGGGCGGGCCGGCTGGGCGCCGGCGCCTTCGCCACCGCGCGCCGCTGCTTCTCCTGGAGATCCCGAACGAACGCCTCGAGCCGCCGGGTCGCCTCGGACAGCTCGCTGACCATCCGGTCGTGATACACGCGCTCGTCCCGGATGCGGGACAGCAGAGCACGCCGCTTGGCGGCTTCCTGGTCGACCTCGAGCCGCTCCCGCTCGGCATCCGACCGGAGCGACACCAGCTCCTTCCCACGGGTCTCGAGGCGGTCCTTCCGGTCCGCCATGGCCTCGGAAGTGACACGATACTCTCGAATGAGGCGGGCGTCCACCGTCGCCAGAGTCGTCAGGTGGCGGAGCTGGACGGCCTGGGTGACCGGATCGTCGCCCGAGAGCACGATCGGCAGCACTCCGCCCTGGGCCTGGAGCTTGTAGAGCGCGCGCAGCCGCCGCCCCAGCACCTCCTCCTGCCCGGAGCGGCGCGCCTGAAGGCGCCCGATCTCCCCCTGCAGCTCGCCGATATCCGCCTGAGCTCGGCGCATCCGGCCGTCGAGGGTGGCCACCTGCTTGCGCTTCTCGGAGAGCCGCTCGTCGATGGCCTCGAGCTCACTGAGCACGCTGGCCTCGCGCTTGCGGGCGTCGGCCGCCTTCTGGCGCTCTTCCTTGAGCCGCTTCTGGGCTTGCTGCAGATCGCGCTGCTTGTCGCCGACCTCGGCGGTGGTCTCACGCTTGGCCTGGGCATCGGCGGAGGCGGGCAGGAGCAGCGCGGGCGCCACCACGAGGGCCCAGCCGAGCCGTCGGGCGCGCATTACCCCTGGGCCCGCCCGCGCGCGAGCATGCCGCCGACCGCACCGAGCATGGTGCCTGCCACGATGAGGGCCAGGGCCTGCCACGGCGAGAGGAAGAGCACCCGCTCCAGGCCGATCGTGACCGGCAGGAGGGGCTCCAGACGAGGCACCGCGACGGCATAGGCCATCTCGAGCGTGGCCAGGGCCACGATGGACGCCACCAGGCCCTGGGCCATGCCCTGCAGCAGACGCGGCCAGCGGATCACCTGCTCGGTCGCGCCCACCAGGCGCATGATCTCCATCTCGTCGCGCCGCAGGTGCAGGACCAGCGTGGTCGCGGTGGTCACGGTGAGGATCGCGGCCACCGCCAGCACCGCTCCGATCACCAGGCCCACGCCCTGGAACAGCCGCCGGAACTGGGCGAGCCCGTCCACCCACTGGCTGCCGCTCTGGACCTCCTCGACTTCGGGCAACGCCACCAGCCGCGCCACGAGGGCCCGCGTTCCCTCGGGCGTGGCGGTCGCCGCGTCCGGCGTCACCTCGACCGAAGCGGGGAGCGGATTGCGCGGGAGCTGATCGGCCACGTCGGCCTGGCTGCCCAGCGAGCGCTTCAGCACCTGCAGGGCGTCGGCCTTGGAGACGAAGCGCACGCGCTGGATCCCACCCACCGCCTCGATCTTCTGCAAGATTTCGGCGACTCGCGCGGCAGGTGGCTCGTCCTTGAGATACACGATGACGCGTACCCGATCGCCCCACTGAGCGATGGCGCGACCGAGGTTGAGCGAGAGCAGCCAGAAGCCGCCGAGGGCGGTGAGCGACAGTGCGATCAGGAGGATGGCGCTGACGCCGACGCGGCCGGCCCGCCGCAGGTCGCGCATCGCCTCGTTGAAGATGAAGCTCAGCATGAGAGCCGGGTCATCCCTCGTCTTTGACCAGGCGGCCGCCTTCGAGGCGGAGGGTGCGGCGCTTGAGCTGGGGCACGAGACGGGCCTGATGCGTGGCAAAGACCACGGTGGTGCCCCGGCTCCAGATGTCCTTCACCAGCCCGATGATCTCCGCCGCCATCTCCTCGTCGAGGTTGCCGGTGGGCTCATCGGCCAGGAGCAGCCCCGGCGACTTGACGATCGCCCGTGCCAGCGACGCGCGCTGGGCCTCGCCCTGCGACAGCTGGTGCGGGAACGCCTGGGCGCGGGCCGAGAGCCCGACCGCCTTGAGCGCCGCGTACGCCCGGGGCGTGATGTCACGCCGAGGTACGCCGAGGACGCGCAGGACGAAGGCCACGTTCTCGAACACGCTGCGCCCGGCCAGGAGCTTTGCGTCCTGGAACACGACCCCGATCGAGCGGCGCAGCCGCGGAATCTCGGAGCGACGCAACTCGGTCACGTCGAAGCCGGCTACCTCGATGTCGCCCTCGGAGGGCGTCTCGGCCCGGTAGAGCATGCGCATCAGGGTGGTCTTGCCGGCCCCGCTTGCGCCGGTGAGGACCACGAACTCACCCTTGGCGATGCTGAATGAGATACCGCTGAGAGCGGCCACCCGCGAGGGACCGGCTCCGAAGACCTTTGAGACGTGCTGCAGCCGAATCATGGACCGCCTTCCATCTTACCTAACTATTCAAACTTTCGGTAGTTTCTCCATCAGAAGGCGGTTCACGACGCCGGGGTTCGCCTTGCCCTGGGTGGACTTCATGACCTGCCCCACCAGAAAGCCCATTGCCGCCTTCTTCCCGGCCTTGTAGTCGTCGACCACCTTGGGGTGCGCGGCGAGCACCGAGTCCACCGCGGCGCCCAAGGCGCCCTCGTCGGCCACCTGCGTCAGCCCTTCGCGACGCACGATGGCCTCGGCGGTCTCCCCCGAGCGGAACATCTTCTCGAACACGTCCTTGGCGATCTTGCCGCTGATCGTCCCGTCGTCCATGAGGTGGAGCAGGCCGACCAGGTGGGCGGGCGGGATCGGCGAGGCCGCCACCGCGCGATCGTCGTCGGCCGGCACCTCGCGCAGCAGCTCGTTCAGCACCCAGTTGGCCACCGCCTTCGGCTTGCCGGAGCCGCGCGCGGCCTCCTCGAAGTAGTCCGCCAGACCGCGGCCCTGCGTCAGGATGTCGGCTTCATAGGCCGACAGCGCGTAGTCGGCCTGAAAGCGCGCGCGCCGGGCGCCCGGGAGCTCGGGCAGCCGAGCCCGCATCTCGTCGATCCACGCCGGTTGCACGTCCAGCGGCGGCAGGTCCGGCTCCGGGAAGTACCGGTAGTCGTGCGCGAACTCCTTGGATCGCATGGAGACCGTCACCGCCCGGTCCGGATCCCAGAGCCGCGTCTCCTGCACGATGCGCTCGCCGGTCTCGAGCGCCCGGGTCTGCCGACGGATCTCGTAGTCGAGCGCGTCGCGTACGTTGCGGAACGAGTTCATGTTCTTGATCTCGACCTTGGTGCCGTACTCCGCCTGTCCGACCGGCCGCAGGGAGATGTTGGCGTCGCACCGCATCGAGCCCTCTTCCATGTTGCCGTCGCAGACCCGCAGGTAGACCAGGATCGCGCGCAGGGACTTGAGATAGGCGGCCGCCTCGTCCGGGCTCCGGAGGTCGGGCTTCGAGACGATCTCCATCAGCGGCACGCCGGCTCGGTTGAAGTCGACGTTGCTGGACTGCGCCGTCTCGAGCGCGCCCTCGTGGAGGAGCTTGCCCACGTCCTCTTCGAGGTGCAGGCGCTGGATGCCGATGTCGCGGGGACCACCCCCGCCGTCGATCACCAGATGCCCGTGCTCGGCCAGCGGCTCCTCGTACTGGCTGATCTGGTAGTTCTTCGGCATGTCCGGGTAGTAGTAGTGCTTGCGCGCGAACCGATTGTGCGCGTTGACGCGACAGCCGATGGCCAGCGCGGTCATGATGCCGAACTCGATGGCTCGGCGGTTGATCACCGGTAGCGAGCCGGGCATGCCCTGGCAGACCGGACACGTCTGGGTGTTGGGCTCGGCGCCAAAGGCCGCGCGGCAGCCGCAGAACATCTTGGTGCGCGTCGCGAGCTGCGCGTGCACTTCGAGGCCTATGACGGTCTCGTAGGTGGTCACGTCGTGAGCGGGGGCTTGCGGGTGTGCCACGTGGTGACCTGCTGATAGGCATGGACCGCCCGCAGCAGCAGCGCCTCGTCGAAGGCACGCCCAATGAGCTGCAGGCCGATCGGCAGGCCGGCCTGGGTAAATCCGCCGGGGATGGACACCCCGGGCAGGCCTGCCAGGTTGACCGGGATCGTGAAGATGTCGTTCAGGTACATCTGGATCGGGTCTTCCTTCTCGCCCATCTTGAAGGCGACACCGGGCGTAGTGGGTGCCACGATCAGGTCCACGCGCTCGAAGGCCTGCTGGAAGTCACGCCGCACCAGCGTCCGCACCTTCTGAGCCTGGCCGTAGTAGGCGTCGTAGTAGCCGGCCGAGAGCGCGTAGGTGCCCAGCATCACCCGGCGCTTCACCTCGGTGCCGAACCCGGCGGCGCGCGTCTTGCTGTACATGTCGATCAGATCGCGCGCGCCCGGGACGCGCAGACCGTACTTGACGCCGTCGTAGCGGGCCAGGTTCGAGGAGGCCTCGGCGGGCGCGATGACGTAGTAGGCGGCCAGCCCGTACTCGGTGTGCGGCAGCGAGACCGGCTCGGTCCGGGCGCCCAGCTTCTCGAGCGTGACGATGGCTTCCCGCACCGCCCGCTCCACCTCCGGGTCCATGCCATCGATGAAATACTCCGCGGGCACGCCGAGCCTCAGGCCTTCGATGCCTCCACGCAGCGCGGCCGTGTAGTCGGGGACCGGCACGCCTATCGACGTCGAGTCCATCGGGTCCGGGCCCGCGATCGTCTGCAGCATCAACGCGGCGTCCTCCCCATCCTTGGCGAACGGGCCGATCTGATCGAGCGACGAGGCGAAGGCGATGAGCCCGTACCGCGAGACGCGACCGTACGTCGGCTTCAACCCGAGGACGCCCGAGAAGGCGGCGGGCTGACGGATGGAGCCGCCGGTGTCGGTGCCGAGCGTGAGCGCGGCCATGTCAGCGGCCACCGCCGCCGAGGCGCCCCCCGACGAGCCGCCGGGCACCCGGGCCAGATCCCACGGATTGCGCGTGGTGAAGTAGCCCGAGTGCTCGGTGGAGGAGCCCATCGCGAACTCGTCCATGTTGAGCTTGCCGAGCATGATCGCTCCGGCATCGAAGAGCCGCGCGACCACAGTGGCGTCGTAGGGCGGCACGAAGCCATCGAGGATCTTCGAGCCGCAGGTGGAGCGGATCCCGCGCGTGCAGAGCACGTCCTTGAGGGCGATCGGCACACCGTCCAGCGCACCCCGGGGTGTGCCGGCCCGGAAGCGGGCGTCGGCCTCCGCGGCGCGCCGCAGGGCATCCTCACGGGTTACGGTGAGGAAGGCGCGCACCTGAGGGTCGAGCGCGGCGATGCGGGCCAGGTATTCGGTGACCGCCGCGGTCGGCGTGGCCTCCCCGCGCCGGTACCGCGCGGCCAGCTCGTGAGCGGTCAGCGACGTCAGCGCGCCCACCCCGCTCCCTACTCCTCGATGATCTTGGGAACGCGGAACATCTCGCCGTGCCGGTCCGGCGCGTTGGCGAGCATCTCGTCCTGCGGCAGGGACGCCACCTCGGTGTCGTCTCGCATCACATTGGTCAGCGGCACCGCGTGCGACGTGGGCTCGACCCCGGCGGTGTCGAGGGCGCGCAGCTTGTCGATGTAGGACAGGATGCCGTCCAGCTCTTTCCGCATGCGCTCCTTCTCGTCGGCCGATAGCTCGAGCCGGGCCAGCCGGGCCACATGCTCGACGTCCTTCAGCGAGATCCGCGCCCCGCTCGTCATAGCTCCTCCAGATGCGCGTACTGCAGCGAGAGGCGCTTGCGGCCGACGCTGGCGAAGTGCACGGTGGCGATCACGTCGCTCCCCTCGCGCTCCATGCCCACCAGCAGACCTTCGCCCCAGCGGGCGTGACGGAGCTTGGCGCCGAGACGGAACGGAAAGTCGTCGCCGGCCTCGGCCTCCGCGGCCGCGGGGATCGCGTGAGCCACCGCCTCGGGCCGCCTTGCGTTCAGGAGCTGCAGCTGCTCTTCGGGGATCTCGAGGAGGAAGCGGGAAGGCTCCGCGACGCCGTAGCCCTGGATGCGCCGGTGCAAGGCGTAGGACAGGAACAGACGCTCCTGCGCGCGCGTGATCCCCACGTAGCAGAGACGCCGCTCTTCCTCCAGCTCCTCGGGCTCGAGCATCGACCGGGAGTGCGGGAAGACGCCTTCCTCGAGGCCCGTTAGGAAGACCACCGGGAACTCGAGGCCCTTGGCCGAGTGCAGGGTCATCAGGGTCACGCCGCCCGACTCCGAGTCGATCTCGTCGGTGTCGGCGACCAGCGCGACCGAGTCGAGGAAGGCCTCGAGCGTGACAGGCTCGATCCCCTGCGCCTGCTGGTTGGCGATGAATTCCTCGGAGGCCGCCACCAGTTCCTCCAGGTTCTCGAGGCGCGCCTCGGCCTCGGCGGTACGCTCCGCCTTCAGCGCGTCGCGGTAGCCGGAGGCGGCGCACACCTCGTCGATGAGAGCAGGCACCGCGAGGCCGCTCCGCCGCTCGGCAAGCCGCGCGATCAGCCGCGCGAACTCCTCGAGGGCACGACGCGGCTTGCCGGTGATGTCGGCTGGGATCATCGCGCACAGGGCGAGCAGCGAGCCGCCCACCGCGCGGGCCGCGTCGGCGAGACGATCGAGGGTGGCCTTGCCGATGCCACGGGCCGGGGCGGCCACCGCGCGGCGGAAGGCCACGTCGTCGAACGGATTCGCGATCAGGCGCAGGTAGGCCACCACGTCCTTGATCTCGCGGCGCTCGTAGAAGCGCACGCCGCCCACGATCAAGTACGGGATGCCGGCCCGGCGCAGCGCGTCCTCGAGCACCCGGGACTGCGCGTTCGTCCGGTAGAACACCGCGATGTCGCGGTAATCCCGTCCGGCGCCGTGCAGTCCGCGGACCTTCTGGGCGACGAAGGCGGACTCTTCGTTCTCGTCCCAGGCCCGGTAGACCTCCGCGCGGTCCCCCTCGCGGTTCTCGGTCCAGAGCCGCTTCTCCTTGCGGGCGGTGTTGTTGACGATCACCGCGGAGGCGATGTCGAGAATGCGCTTGGTGGAGCGGTAGTTCTGCTCCAGCGCCACCACCCGGCAGTCCGGGTAGTCCTTCTCGAAGTCGAGAATGTTGCGCAGGTCGGCGCCCCGCCAGCGATAGACCGACTGGTCGGGATCTCCCACCACGCAGAGGTTCCGGTGCTCCTCGGTCAGCAGCTGCACGATCCGGTACTGGGCGCGGTTGGTGTCCTGGTACTCGTCCACCAGCACGTGCGTCCATACGTGGCGGTACCAGCGGAGCGCCTCCGGCACCGTCTCGAGCAGTCGCACCACCCGCAGCAGGAGGTCATCGAAGTCGAGCGCGCCCGCCGCCCGCAGCTTCTCCTCGTAGAGGCGATAGAGCGAGGCGATGCGCTCCTCCCGCGGCGTGCGGGCCAGCTGCTCGACGTCCTCAGGCGCCAGCATCTGGTTCTTGCAGTGGCTGATGCGGTGGACGATCGTGCTCGGGGTGAGCGTGCGCTCGTCGAAGTCCAGCTCGCGCAGCGCCTCCTTCACCAGGCTCTGCCGGTCGTCCTCGTCGTAGATCACGAAGGACGGCTTGAGCCCGGCCTGGACCGCGCGCTCTCTCAGGATGCGCACGCAGGCCGCGTGGAAGGTCGCGATGATCGGCGGGCGGATCCCGGCCGGCAGCAGGAGATCCTCGACCCGGTGCCGCATCTCCGCGGCCGCCTTGTTGGTGAAGGTGACGGCCAGGACGTGGCGCGGGCCGATGCCCTCCACCGCGAGCAGATACGCGATGCGGTGGGCGATCACCCGGGTCTTGCCGCTGCCCGCGCCGGCCAGCACCAGCACCGGGCCCTTCGTCGTCGTGACCGCCTCGCGCTGCGGGGGGTTCAGTGGCGCGAGGATACTCTCAGCGGTCACTGCGGGATGCGGCATGGGAACAAACGATACCACAGGCGGGAGGGCGCCTGTGGCGCGACTACTACT